>JACRTZ010000185.1 GCA_014304965.1 Vulcanimicrobiota bacterium
CGCTTATCCCGATCGGCTGCCCGACCGGGAACGAATCGACGCCTTCGAGGCGCTGGGCGCGGCCGCATCGGCAGCGGTCGCCCGCCTGGACTTCTTGAGGCCCGACCCGCAGCGATTCCCGTGCTTGGAGCTCGCGTACCAGGCGTTGCGCCGGGGTGGTACCGCACCCGCGGTCCTCTCGGCGGCAAACGAAATCGCCGTGGCAGCGTTTGTAGAAGGGACGCTCGGCTTTGCCGGCGTTGCCGACGTCGTGCGCGCCGTCCTGGAGCGTACCCCGCCGGAACCCTTGAGCCTGGACACCGTTCGAGCCGCAGACGTCCGCGCGCGGGCCCAAGCCCGCGATGCCGTCGAGGCGCGTTCGGCCGCCCCGGCGAACTCATAAAGCAGAAATCATGCTCGTAGGATTGCCGTTGGCCCTGGCCCTGCCGGGGCTCGATACTGTGTGGAAGACCTTCGTCTTCCTTATTACGCTTTCGGTGCTGGTGGTGCTCCACGAGTACGGACATTTCTTGATGGCGCGCCGTAACGGCGTGCAGGTCAACGACTTTGCGGTCGGCTTCGGTCCGACGCTGTTCAAGTGGACCTCGCCGCGCAGCGGGACGAATTACCGCATCAACGCGCTGCCGATCGGCGGCTACTGCGCGATGCAGGGTGAGGACGGAAAGACGAGCGAGGCCGAGCAGCAGCGCGAATTCCGCGTCTCCGGCAACCACTCCGACGACAACTTTCAGGCGAAGTCAACCTGGCAGCGCCTGGTCATCATCGTGGCCGGGCCGGTCGCGAACTTCTTAGTCGCCTTCGTGCTGCTCTTCACGCTCGCGGTCACGTTCGGCATCGAGACCGCCGATTCGAAGGCGCTGCTCACGATGGGTCCAGTCCAGCCGGACACGCCTGCAGCGCGCGCCGGTCTGACGATGGGCGACACGATCGTCGCCATCGACGGCGTCCACTACACCGACGGCACGTCTATGGTCAAGAAAATCCACGCGTCGCTCGGCAAGCCGTTGCGCCTGACCTATCGCCGCCACGGTGCGGATACGACCATCACGATCGTTCCCGAGAAGCACGTTCAAGGGAAAGAAACGTACGGCGCCATCGGCTTTAGCCCGATGTTCACGCTGCACCGCGTCGGCCCGGTCGAAGGCGCGCAAGTCGCCGTGCTGAGCATTTGGCAGACGATCGACGGCACGCTCCAGGCGCTCACCGCGCTCGTCGTGCACCCCGCGGACGGCATAAAGAATCTCTCCGGGCCGATCGGCATGGGTCGCGCGGCGAATCAAATCATCGAGCAAGGCCCCGAGCTCTATTTGCTGCTCGCGGCTCGCATCTCGATCGCGCTCGGCATCTTCAACTTGTTGCCGATTCCCGCGCTCGACGGCGGACGCGCGCTCTTCATCGTCGTCGAAATGCTGCGCGGCAAGCCGGTGGACCCCGAACGCGAGGCGCTCGTGCACGTTGCCGGCTTCGCGGCGCTCATGGTGCTGATGCTTTTTGTCGCCTTCCACGACATCGCAAACATCGTCCACGGTAGAGGGGTCCTGTAGTTCATGGTGCGCATCCGTCGCAAATCGAAGCCGGTATTCCTCAAGAATAAGAGCGGCGAGTCCGACGCGAAGGGCGTGTGGATCGGCGGCGACCACCCCGTCGCGGTGCAGTCCATGACGACGACCGACACGGCCGATTACGACAAGACGCTCGAACAGGTCTACGGCCTGGCGATGGCCGGCTGCGAAATCGTGCGCGTGACCTGCAAAGACCCGGCCGATGCGAGCGGCATGCCGCACATCGTCAAGCGGTCACCGGTGCCGATCGTAGCCGACGTGCATTTCGATCACAAGATGGCCCTCGCGTCCCTCGAGGCGGGCGTCGCGAAGTTGCGGCTCAATCCCGGCAACATCACCGATCCCAAGAAGACCCGCGAAGTCGTCATGCTTGCCAAGCAGATGGGAACGCCCATTCGGATCGGCGTCAACATGGGCTCGCTCGCGCGCGACCTCGAGGAAAAATATGGGCACACACCTGAGGCCATGGTGATGTCCGCGATTCGTCACATCGAGATTCTCGAAGAACTCGAGCACACCGACATCGTCATTTCGCTCAAGGCGCACGACGTGCCGACGACCGTGTACGCTTACCGCCTGGCCGACAAGAAATTAGCCGAGCGCGGAACGCCCTACGCCCTGCATCTGGGCATCACCGAGGCGGGTTTGCTACGCGAAGGGACGATCAAATCGTCCATTGGCCTCGGCATCCTGCTCTGGGAGGGCATCGGCGACACCCTGCGCGTCTCGCTCGCCGCCGACCCGGTCGAAGAGGTCCCCGTCTGCTGGGGAATCCTCAAGGCCCTGGGCATTCGCGAGAAGGGCTTCGACATCACGGCCTGCCCGTCGTGCGGCCGCGCCGAGATCGAGGTCGTCGACCTTGCCAAGCAAGTCGAGGTCATCGCCAAGGAGTACTCCGCCCCCGTCAAAGTGGCCGTGATGGGCTGCGTGGTCAACGGTCCGGGCGAGAGCAAGATGGCCGATGTGGGCGTCGCAGGAGGCAAGGGGAAGGGCGCGATTTACAGGAAGGGCGAGTTGGTAGGAACTTTTCCCGAAGCGCAACTGTTAGACGCTTTACGGGCCGAAATAGAGAAAGTGATCCTCGACCAGTACCCCGATTTTATTCACGAAACTGCGTATGGAAAAGAAACTGTCACTGTTGCCTAGCCGCGGGCTCGTGCTCGCCACCGCTCTTTTGGCCACGCTCGCGTCGGCCGTCGTCGCGGCGTCCCAGCCGGCTTCGGTGCACGTGGACGGCCAGAGCATCGCCGCGGACGTCCCGCCGGTGACCTCGATCAAGGGCGACGCGTTTCTCCCATTGCGCGCGGTGGCCGATTCGGTCGGCGCCGATACCAATTACGACGCCAAGACCGGCATCGTCGAGCTGATTCGCGGCAACGACACCTTGCGCTTGCGCGCCGGCGAGTCCGTCGCGGTCCTCAACGGCAAGAAGATTGCGCTCCGCCACGCGCCGTTCGCCGTGCGCGGCCGCACGATGGTCGGGCTCTACACGATCGCCAAGGCCTTCGGCTCGAAGGTTTCCTACGACCACAAGGCCGCGAAGATCAGCATCAGCACCTCGCCCGGCATGGTTGAGGCCGGCGCGCAAGTCGACGAATTCTAGGCCGCCGAAATCGAACTTTCGATGAACGGCGACCACGTGCACGACCACGACCACGACGAGTTTGAAGGTCTGCACGAACTCGCATACGATTTGGTCGACCGCGCCCTCACCGCAATCGGCGGTTTGCAGACCGAAGACCCGATGCAAGCGATCGATACCGTCGTCGCGATGTATCGCCGCGCGCTCGAAAAACTGACCGACTAGCTCCAGGCCCTACTCGAGCAATTTCTCCGGCAGGTCGTACGAGACGATCTCGTCGGGCCGCGACATGCGGTAGCCGTAGCTGAAGTAGATGACGAGTCCGACGAGCATCGCGCCGAGGAACCAATACAGCGTCCTGACGTTCAGGCCGTAGA
>JACRTZ010000245.1:0-9351 GCA_014304965.1 Vulcanimicrobiota bacterium
GGGCTCAACATCGACTTCACGAACTACCGCTTTATGCTGTATGGCGTCATCCTCGTGGCGATGATGCTGTTCCGGCCCGAAGGCCTCATCCCGAGCCGGCAGCGCAAGGCCGAGTTTCGCGAGGCCCTCATCGATCC
Organism: Vulcanimicrobiota bacterium; assembly: GCA_014304965.1. GTDB lineage: Bacteria > Vulcanimicrobiota > Vulcanimicrobiia > Vulcanimicrobiales > Vulcanimicrobiaceae > Cryoxeromicrobium > Cryoxeromicrobium davisii. The sequence goes on from JACRTZ010000245.1 coordinate 138, forward strand.
GGCGCTCAGTGCGCAAGAGCAAGCCGAATACCAGGGCGGGCCGGCGGGCTGATGTCGTTCTTCAAGTTGACGAACGTCCGCAAAACCTTCGGTGGCCTCGTTGCCGTCAACGACCTGTCGTTTTCGATCGAGCCCGGCAGCATCGTGGCGATGATCGGCCCCAACGGCGCCGGCAAATCCACCGTCTTTAACCTCATCACCGGCATCTACGCACCGAGTTCGGGCGCGATCGACCTCGAAGGCCGCTCCCTTTGCGGGTTGCGCACGGACGCGATCACGGCGCGCGGGATCGCGCGCACCTTTCAGAACATTCGCCTCTTCGCGTTCATGTCGGCGCTCGACAACGTGATGACGGGTCAGCACGCGCTGATGCATGCGTCGCTCGTAGACTCGCTGTTGCACACGCCGCGGCAGCGCCAAGAAGAAGCGCGCGTGCGCGAGCGCGCCTTCGATTTGCTGCGTTTCGTCGGGCTCGATCGGTCGGCCGGCGACTACGCCCGCAATTTACCGTACGGTCACCAGCGCCGGCTCGAGATCGGGCGCGCACTCGCCTCCGAGCCGAAGCTCTTGTTGCTCGATGAGCCCGCAGCCGGCATGAACCCGCGCGAAAAGGAAGATCTCGTCGACCTGATCGAGCGCATCCGCGCGACCGGCGTCACCGTGTTTTTGATCGAGCACGACATGGCGCTGGTCATGAAGATCAGCGAACGCGTCACCGTACTCGACCACGGCGAGAAGATCGCCGAAGGGCCGCCCGAGATGGTGCGCAACGACGAGCGCGTGATCGAAGCCTATCTCGGCAGAGAGACGGCAACGCACTGATGCACGGAAGGCAGCACTAACCGTATGGCGATGCTCGAGCTGCAGGACGTGGATGCGCAGTACGGCCGCATTCGCGCGCTCTCGGGAGTCAGCCTGACGGTCGAAGAGGGCGAAATCGTCACCTTGATCGGCGCCAACGGCGCCGGAAAGACGACGACCTTGCGGACGATCAGCGGGCTTTTGCGGCCGGTGCGCGGTTCCATTCGCTTCGAGGGCCGCGAACTGACGAAGCGTCCGCCGGACGACATCGTGCGCCAAGGTTTGGGGCATTCGCCCGAGGGCCGACGTGTGTTCGCGCGCATGAGCGTGCGCGAAAATCTCGAGCTCGGCGCGTTTACGCGTTCGTCGCGCACCGAGATCGCCGAAGATCTCGAACGCTCGCTCGTGACCTTTCCACGCTTACGCGAACGCCTGACGCAGAAGGCCGGCACGCTCTCCGGGGGCGAGCAGCAAATGCTCGCGATCGCGCGCGCGCTGATGTCGCGCCCGCGCCTCTTGATGCTCGACGAACCGTCGCTCGGCCTCTCGCCGATTCTGGTTCAGACGATCTTCGGCGTGATTCGCGACATCAACGCGCGCGGTACGACGGTTCTGCTGATCGAGCAAAACGCGCGCCAGGCGCTCTCGATCGCTCGGCGCGGCTACGTGCTCGAGGTCGGCAAGATAGCCTTCGCCGACACCGCGGCCAACTTGATGGCGAGCGAGGCCGTGCGCGCCGCCTATCTCGGCGGCGCCGCCTAGCTTTCGCGTCTGAGGAATTTGTAGAAGAAGGTCGTGGCGCAGGGCCGGCCGTCGGGAAACAGCGCGAAATCGGGAACCTCGCCGCTGCGCTCCCAGCCTTCGCGGGCGTACAAGCGTTCCGCATCGCCGCTGGCTGTATCGAGCACGAGCAGCGTCTTTCCGGCCTCGAGCGCGCCTCGTTCGGCCGCGGCGAGCAGCGCCGCGCCGATGCCGCGTTTACGCGCGCGGCGGTGCACGAGCATTTTGGCAAGGTCGCCGCGATGCGGCTGGTTTTCGGGCAGATCGGTGATGACTTGCACCGTGCCGACGATTGCGCCGTCGTCGTCCTCGGCCGCGAACACGATCCGCTCGCCGCGAGCCACGCCCGCCGCCGCGCCGCGCCAGAAGGTCTCGGCCTTTTCTCGCGTCATCGGCAGCATGAAACTGACCGACGCGCCCCCTTCGACGCAATCCAGGAGCACGTCGCTCAGCCCCCGAACCTCACGTTCGCCGATCGCGTGCAGACGCCGAATCGTCATGGCGCCGCGAGGTTAGCCGACGCTGGTCGCGGTGATCGGAAGCAGGTTGTGGGCGCCGAAGACCGGGCGGCCGCCGACGATCGTCGCTAGCACCTCGTGCTGCTCGTCCCAAATGGAGAGGTCGGCGCGTTTGCCGCGCGCGAGCGTGCCGCATTCGCGCTCGATGCCGAGCAAACGTGCGGGCGCCGCCGTTGCGGAAACGATCGCTTCTTCGAACGGTATGGACGCATACTCCATCAGATTGCGCACGGCCTGATCGCAGTGGAGCGCGCTGCCGGCGATGGTGCCGTCCTCCGACCGCACCACGCCGCCTTCGATGCGGTAGCGGCTATCGGCCGGCGCCATGTAATCGGTCGCGAGCACGAGCCGGTTGCCGAGCGCCCGGTACAGCACGTCGATCATGACGGGCGCGATGTGAAAGCCGTCGCAGATCGCCTGCACCGTCGTGCGCGGCTCTTGCATGAAGGCTGCGAGGATCGAGGGCTCGCGGTGATCGAGCGGCGGCATCGCGTTGAACGCGTGCGTTAGCGTGCGAAAGCCCATGCCGATCGCGAGCATCCCGTCGCTGTACTTCGCCGACGTATGACCTGCCGAACACACGATGCCTTGATCGAACAGAAAGCGCGTCGCGTCGTCCGCGCCCGGAATTTCGGGTGCGAGCGTCACCATGACGAGCGCGCCGCGGCACGCGTCTACCATTGCGCGCGCGCGCTCTTTGCTTGCGGGCACGATCCATTCGTGGCGGTGCACCCGCCGGTATTTCGGATTGAGGAACGGGCCCTCGAAGTGGATGCCCAAGCATCGGGCGCCCGCGATGGCCGGACGCTCGACGAGGCCGTGCGCCGCTTCGGCGACCTCGGACGCGGCGTGCATCATCGAATCCCAAGGCGCCGTCATGATCGTTGCGACGAAACCGCTCGCCCCGTGGGTCGCGTAGTCTCGCGAGGCCGTTTCGACCGCATGCCCCTGATCGCGATTGAAGAGCGCGTCGTTCGCGCCGTTGGTATGGACGTCGATCATGCCGGACGCGATCGTCGCGTGCAGCGGAAGCGCGAAGTCGCTCGGTCCGTCGTTGCCGAGAATCTCGAGGATGCGTCCGTTTTCGACGACCAGGCGCCCGTATTGCAGAGCGCCGGTGCCTACGGCAAGGCGAGCCGGCCCGAGGGTATATCGTGGCACGTCGGTGCCATATTCTGGAATGCGCCGTTCGTGCCTTCGGCGCTCGCCTTCACATGAACAAGCCCTACGATTCTTTGCGCCCCAGGAAGCGGTCCAGCGCGCTGCGCAGGCGCGGCCGCGTGCTCGCGGCATCGCTTCGGTTGGCGAGCGAGGCGAGTTCCGACGCGCGCCGCTCGCGCTCCGCGAGCCGGCGCATGTGTTCCTCAGCGTGCGTTTCGAGCGTTTCGCGGAGCGCCCCCAGTTCGTTCCAGGCGGCCGGCGCCCGGCCGGAGCGCTTGGCTTCCAAGAACTCGTGGGCGGAAACCGTGAAGATGCGCCCCACCGGCACGCCGCGTTCGCGCAGGTAGCGCGCGGCCAGCTCGACGACGTTGCGCCGCTCGGAGGGGGTCTCGTTGTCGGCGATCGTGTGCGCGAGCAGCATCGGCTTCTTGAATTCCGCAACGCGCACGTACAAGTCCAATTCCCGATCGGAAAGTTGACGGGAGAACAAACCCAAGACTTCGCTTGCGGCGCGCGCCGCGGCCAGCGCGATTTCTTGCGCGCGCGGATTTCCCGAGTCGAAGGCGGGCGCGTGCACGACGACGAGCTGTCGCGGCATCCGCCAGGGGACTTCGATGAGCACGGGCGAGCGCGCGGCGCGGGCGACCGCTTCGGTTGGCGGGATCTCGTGCCACGTCGCGTCCGCTTCGAGGCCGAAGGCGCGCTGCTCGTCGCCGTAGCGCACGTGAATCGGGAAGATTGCCTCGCGGCCCGCTTCGTCTTGAAGCAATTGCGCGCCGGCGAGCGCGTCGATCAGACTCGACTTGCCGCGCCGCAGCGCGCCGAGCAAGACGACGCGATATCGCTCGGGTCGCAACCCGCGGTCGTAGGCACTTTCGTCGAAGGCGATTTCGGCGAGCGAAGATTCCGTCGGCACGCTTCGGACGCTGCCTTGGTCGGCGCGCGCGGTCAGGCGCAAGGCGGATGCGCGGGCGCCGATCGCGTCCGCCGCGCCGAGCATGCCGAGCGCCGCCGCCGCGGAGCGTTCGCGCTCTTCGGGCGATGGAAGCGCGAGCGCTTCGTCCAGCGGTCCGAGCACCTCAGCACGAAGATCGCGTCGTTCGCGCGTCACGGCTGCGGCCGTATCGGCGTAGATGCCGCGCACGTCGCTCGCGAAACGGTCGGCGAACGCCGCGACGTCGCGCTCGAGCGCCTGAAAAAACGACGCCTGCAAATCGGCGCCGAGTTCGCGTTTCATGTACTCGCCGCGCGGGTGCGCTGCGAATGCGGACGCAACCGCGTGCACGAACGAGACGGCCGGACCGCCGATCGCGCCCAGCACGATCGTCGAGGCGAAGCCGGCCGCAAGATCGCGCGACCAGGCGCCCGTGCCGGCCTCCCCACCGAGACGGTGCGCGGCGAGGTCGAGAACGCGCAGCGTCGGACGTTCGCGGCCGACCACGTCCAGCGCGAGCGCGACGTCGCTCGAAACGTCATGCGCGAATCGCGAAAAGATCGGCGCGAGCGTTGCATCCACGAGCGAATGAAAGCGGCTGCGATCGCGCACGCGCTCGATGTCGGCCACGTCGATCGCCGAGGAGAGCGTGCGCGTCGCCTCGCCGGCGAGCGCGCCCCCGCGCTCCGAAATCCAGCGTTCGCGTTCGGCGCCAGCTGCGAGGACGTCGTCGGCTTCGCGCGCGAGCGCGCGCTCGCGTTCGACGAGTGTCCGTTCCGCTTGCGCGCGTTCGAGCGCGAGCGCTTCCGGCGCTGCGGAAAGGGCGTTTGCGTCGCGGCGTAACCGCGAGGACGCTTGCGCTGCGATTTCGAGCACGACGTCGAGCGCGCGTGCCGTTCGGGCTGCCTGCGCGCGTTTTTCGAGGGAGCGATCGAGCGCGCGCAAGAGTGCCGGGAAACCGCTGCGCTCGGCAAGCGCCTCGTCGGCGTCGAGGGTAGCTCGCGCGAAGTCGTGCGCGGATACCGCAAAGACTTCGGCCGCCGGAGCGAAGCGGTCGGCGCGCGAGACGATCCGTTCCCGGGCATGCTCCCACGCCTCGCGGCCGTCCGCTTCTCGCATCCGCCACAGATCGATTTTCGTCTGCACGATAAAGATCGTGCGAACGTGTTCGCCGATCAACCCCAAGAACGCGGCGTCGCCCTCGCTGAACGGCTGCTGCGTGTCGATCAGGTACAGGACGGCGTCGGTGCGCGGGAGATACGCCAGCGTCGCGCGCCGGTGCGCCGGGTTGAGGGATGCAAGCCCCGGCGTGTCGGCCACGAGAAAACCGCGCTCGAGATAGGGCGACGCGACGCGAACCGTGACGAACGATGGAGCCGCGTCCTCCTCGCCGGTCGCGTCGTGCAAGCCGCCGAGGTCGTCCTTGCCGACGGCGACGAAGCGCGAAAGGCGGTCGATCGGAATCCGCTCTTCGCGGCCCGATGGGTACCGTGCCGTCGCGGATTCTTGCGGCGCGAACTCGAGTTCGGTAATGGTCGCGGTCGAGGGATTGATGTCGGTTGCGAGCAGGCCGGCAATCCGGCCATTGTCCTCATATCGGACCTTACCGAGCAGCGCGTTCAGCAGATACGATTTTCCGCTCGAGAATTCGCCGACCACCGCGAGCGTGAAACGGCGCACGAGACTCGCCCGGACGTCGGCAAGGCGCGCTGCGCTGGTCTCGCGTTGCGGCCAGGACGCGAGGAAGTCGCCGCCGAGCAGCCGCGAAAGCTCGTCCAGAACGTCGAGAAGGGGGGCCGGCGCCTCGGGCAAGGCGTTTTAACTTAGCTAGGAGCGGATCAGCGCGAGCGCTTCGTCGCGGTGCTGCTCCATCAATTCGCGCGTATCGCCTTCGACGTTCAAGCGCAACAGCGGCTCGGTATTGGACGGCCGGACGTTCATCCACCAATGCGGATATTGGATCGTCGCGCCGTCGAGATGATCGATAATCGCGTCGGCGTAGTGCGCCTCGAGCAGCGCCATCTTGGCCGGAATGTCGTGCACGCGCGAGTTGATCTCACCCGAGCGGAAGCGATTATTGATCGGTGCGATGACGTCGCTCACGGGCTTGTGCGCGTCGCTGAACAGCTCCAAACATTGCATCAGCGCGATCATCCCGGAGTCCGCGAACCAGTTGTCCTTGAAGTAGAAATGTCCCGAGTGCTCGCCACCGAACGTGATGTCTTCCTCGCGCATCACCTTCTTGATAATCGAGTGACCGACTTGCGAACGCATCGGTACGCCGCCCGCCATCGCGATCGCCTCTGGCACGCTGCGGCTGCAGATCAGGTTGTAGAGAATCTTCGCGCCGGGGTGACGTTTGAGCGTGTTGATTCCGACGAGCGCCGTCACCATGTCGCCGCCCACCAGGCCGCCCTTCTCGTCCACGATGAACATGCGATCCGCATCGCCGTCGAACGCCACGCCCAGATCGCAGCCGTTTTCGAGAACCGCGCGCTGCAAGTCCACCATGTTCTCGGGCTCGATCGGGCTCGCGGGATGATTTGGAAACGTGCCGTCGAGTTCGAAGTAGAGCGGAATCACGCTGCACGGCAGCCGTTTGAAAACGTAGGGAACGGTGCGACCGGCCATGCCGTTGCCCGCGTCTATGGCGATCTTGAACGGCTTGATCGTGGCAGCGTCGACGAAACGCAGGCAGTGCTCGGCGAAGTCTTCGAGGATGTCTCGCTCGGTAACGGTCCCTTTGATGACCGCGGGCGTCCCGAGGGCGCCGGCCGCGATCCGGTCGCGCACGGCGCCAAGCCCGGTTTCGAGCGAGATCGCCTCGGCGCGCGGGCCGGTGAACTTCATCCCGTTGTAGTTGGCCGGGTTGTGCGACGCCGTGATCATGACGCCGCCTGCATACTCATATTTGCCGACCGCGAAATAGAGCGCATCGGTCGAAACCATCCCGATATCGATGACGCCGGCGCCTGATTCGGTCGCGCCGCGCGCGAAGGCTTCGAACAATGCGGCGCCCGACGGCCGCATGTCGCGGCCGACGGCGACGGTTTTCAGCTGCAGCTGATCGACGAACACGCGGCCGATCTTGTAGGCGAGGTCGTCGTTAAGTTCGCTCGGGTAGATCCCGCGAACGTCGTAACTCTTGAAGATCGCCAGCGAACCGCTTTGCACTGCCGGTTGTTCAGCGGCGGGCGTCGCATCGCTTGCCGCTGCGGCGGCCTCGGGGGCGGCATTCGCGGGCTTCGGCTCGCGCGCGAAGGCGAAGATAGCCTCCGCAACCGCTTCGGGCTCTTCCTCTTGCGGCAGCAACCCGGAGGCCGGAAAGGTCGTCAGTTGGGCATTAGGCGCGAGGCGCAGGTATTCGAACGCATTGCGTACCGGGTTGGTCTCAGAAGCACGCTCGCCCCACAGGACGAGTACCGGCGTCTCGACGAACGGCAGGTCGCGCGCGACGTTGCAATTGAGTGCGCCGCCCAAGAACTGCGCGGGCGCGAAACGGGAGCCGTCCTGGTGCGTAACCGCATAGTAGTGCTCCACGATGTCGTCGGTCACGGCGTTCGGATCGGCGTACACGCGCTGGCGGAGAAACCATCCGAGCGACGGTTTCGAAGCGAGACCGTTAAAGGCGCTTTCGCCGGCGATGGGCGAGCGCATCAAGAGCGCGAGCGCGCGTTGCGCTCCCGAGGGCTCCGCGTCGAGAACGCCGCCGAGTCCGGTCGGACCGATAACGACGAGGCCGGCCAGGCCATGGAGCGCGCGCGTCGCGACGCGCACGCAGAAAGCGCCGCCAAGGCCGCTGCCGACCAGGATCGCGGGACCCTCGCACAACGCTCCGAGCGCGTCGGCGATCAGATCGGCGTAGAGTTCGGCGGAATATTCGAGATCGGGTTTGTCCGAAAGTCCGCAACCCAGAAGATCGATCGCGACGACGCGGCGTTCGCGCGCTAGGAGCGGCGCGAGCAGGCGGTATTCGAACGAGGACGCTCCGGCCGAAACGCCGTGGACCAGTAAGAGCGGCGGACCTTCCCCGAGTTCGGTCACGAAGATTTCGTAACCGCGCCACTGCCAACGGCGCCGAACGCCGCCGACGCGATCGATGGGCAGCGCGCTGGTCGTGCGCAAGCGCCGATTGACGAGCGCGGCCGCGCCGGTGATTCCGGCAAGTGCGCCCAAGGGTTGCAGCGCCTTCTTGAGGTTGTCCATCCTTCCCACGGGAACGTGTATTCCCCCAAAGGCACGCGAGTCCGCGTGCATGCGACGGAATACCCAATGCGGCGGGCTTTCGGCCGGAAAGCATGCAACTACCGTGCGATGTTCGAACGGATGCCGGCCGCCGACCGACCGTCCGTCGAGCGCGACGGACGCGAGGCGTTGCTCGTGATCGATCCGGTCGCGGCGTCGTTGCTGTACATCAACGACGCGGCAGCCGAATTGTTCGGCATCGAGGATGACCGTCCGCTTGCGCCGGGCGCGCTCTTAGCGGAGCTGTCGGATCTTTCCGCCCGCGACTTTGCAACGCAGTTTTCGCGCGAAGCGGCGACGCGTTCGCTCGCAGTGCGCGTCGAGACGCTGCAGCCCGGCCCGTTCAATACGTCGGAAGCCGTGCTCGTTCGCATCCGCGACGAACGCGCGCCGGACGAGGCCGCTGCGGGCGCAAAACGCGTCGAGCGGTTAGAAGCGTTATGGAGTCTCGTCGTTCGGCGCGGATTCGCCGGCGAGGAACAGGTGGGCGCGTTGTTACGCGAGGGCCTTGCGGGGATCGGGCTCGATGCGGCCGTGCTCGGGCGCGTTGACGGCCGCGAGCTGATCGTCGAGCGGGCGGTCGGGGCACCACTCGAAAACGGAGAACGCTTACCGCTCGAGCGCACGCTCGCGCGCGACGCGCTGCGGCGGGCGGGCACCTTCGCCGTTCTGGATGCAAGCGCGGAGCGCGAGTACGGCGATCTCGCATTTCCCGCGCGCTCGTTTCTTGCCTCGGCGTTCCACGTCGGCGAAGAGCGCTGGGTCATTACGTTTT
>JACRTZ010000245.1:9361-17620 GCA_014304965.1 Vulcanimicrobiota bacterium
GAAGCGGCCCGCGAAGCGCCGTTCGACGTCGAAGACTGGCACTACGTCGATTTCCTGGTCGAAGCGCTCGCGCGCGCGATCGAACGCAGCGAGAGCGACGCGCGCATCACGAAGCTCGCCTACTCCGACACGCTGACGAGCCTGCCGAACCGCGCCGCCTTGATGTCGCGGCTCGACGAAACGGTCGCCGAGGCCGAGCGCTTGGGCTTGCGAGCCGCGGTGCTCTTTCTCGATTTGGACGGCTTCAAGGCCGTGAACGACGCGATCGGCCATCACGGCGGCGACGCGGTCTTGGCGGAAGTTGCAGCGCGGCTGCGCTCGACCTTGCGCCGCGAGGAGTTCATCGGGCGGCTTGGCGGCGACGAGTTCGCGATCGTCATGAGCCATGTGGCCAGCCGCGAGCAGATCGAATCCATCGCGCAACGCATCGGCGCGGTCTTGACGCAGCCGTTCACGGTCGGCGACCAGCGCTTCACGCTCTCCGCCAGCATCGGGGTCGCCGTTTATCCCGACGACGCGCAGACCCGCGGCGACTTGCTCGCAGCCGCGGACGCGGCGATGTATCGGGCCAAAGAACAAGGCGGCGCCCGCATTCGCTTCGGCGACGGCGATTGGACGACCGAAGCGAGCGTCGGAGGCATGGCGCCGGCGGACTTGACGAGCGAACCGCGCGACATCGGCTACCTGCTCGCGTACCAGCCGATCGTGGACGCGCGCGACGGCCGCATCACCGGCGCGGAAGCGTTGATACGGCGCGTCCACCCGCTGCACGGATTGCTCGCACCCGAGCACGGCTGGTCCATTTCGCGCGACGAGGATGCACGCCGCGCGCTCGACCGCTGGGTGCTGCGCGAAGCTGCCTCGCAGGCGCACTCGTGGGCCGCCGGCGGCGCGGATCTGCGCGTGGACGTAAACCTCGCGGCGTACGACCCGCGCGAGATCGAAACGCTCTTTGGTGACGAGGGATTGAGCGGCGATCTGGCGCGCTTGCGCATCGAAATTTCCGCCGCGCAATTCGCAGGCGGCGATACGGCGGAGTTCGTTGCATTCGTGGAGCGTTGCGTCACGAGCGGCATGTCGTTCGCGCTCGATGAATTCGACGCGGGACTGGCCTCGTTACAGTCCCTTGCCGCGCTGCCGGTCCGCGCGATCAAGCTTGCCCGCGGCCTCACCGAGCACGTCGCGGAAAGCCGTACGGCCCAGGCGCTCGTCCAGGCGACGGTCGTGGTCGCCAAATCCCTGGGTTGGAGCGTTGTGGCGAAAGGCGTCGAAACCCAGGCCCAACAGGAGGCGCTCGTGTCGCTGGGCGTCGACGGAGTACAGGGGTTCCATATCGCGCATCCGATGACCGCAATCGACTTCGCCGCTTGGCTGCGAGACCGGCAGGGCCGCGCCTGAGTGCGCTCCGGCACGTCCCGCAATCGCTGGGCGCCGCCGTTCTCGCGCTCCTGATGTTCGCGGCCGCCGCGCCCGCGGCGGCGGGCGGGTGTCCGCTCGCGTCCGGACAGCCGATCGTACTGGCGTCGGAGAGCAGCGACCCTGACGTGTTCGTGTGGGATTCGCGCGAGCGGCTCGTAGATTACGCGGGCGGGCACTGGGGGAGTACCAAAGCCGTGCTCACCCATACCCGCATTGCATCGCCCGGAACGCGCGCGACCGTCGTCGCCTGTCAATCGTCGCTCGCCCGCCGGCGCGGGCACGATGAAAACGAGGACGTCATCGGCGTCAAGTTGACGAGCGGCCCCGGCCGCGGAAAATACGGCTGGGTGCTTTCGTCGGAAGTACGCGGCGTCGGCCGCCCGTAACGGCCTCCTCTAGCAGTCGTAGTAGAGGAAGAACTCGTACGGGTGCGGCCGGATTTCGACGGGCTTGAGCTCCTTTTCGTGCTTGTAGGCGATCCACTGCGTGATGAAGTCTTCGCTGAAGACGCCGCCTTCGGTCAGGTACGCGTGATCTTTTTCCAGCGCCGCCAGCGACTCGCGTAACGAACCCGGCACCGTGCCGATCTTTGCGGCTTCTTCGGGCGAAAGGTCGTAGATGTTGGTGTCGAGCGGTCCGAAGCCGGCCTTGGTCGGATCGATGCGGCGCTTGATGCCGTCAAGACCCGCGCACAGCAGCGCCGCAAACGCGAGATAGGGGTTGGCGGTCGGATCGGGCGGCCGGAACTCCAGCCGCTTCGATTTCGGATTGCCCTTGAAGAACATCGGAATGCGGATTGCAGCCGAGCGATTGCGCGCGCTAAATGCGACGTTGACCGGCGCCTCATAGTGCGGGACGAGCCGCTTGTACGAATTCGTCGTCGGCGCGCAGAACGCCAAGAGCGAGTCGATGTGCGTCAACAGCCCCCCGATGTAGTGCAACATCATTTCGGAACATTCGGCGTAACCGTTCGCGTCGTAAAAGAGCGGTTTGCCATCTTTCCAGATGGACTGGTGAACGTGCATCCCGCTGCCGTTGTCGCCGAAGAGCGGCTTCGGCATGAAGGTGACCGTCTTGCCGTGCCGCGCCGCGACGTTCTTCACGACGTACTTGAAGGTCATCAAATTGTCGGCCGTGTCCACGAGCTTGCCGAAGCGGAAGTCGATCTCGGCCTGACCCGCCGTCGCAACTTCGTGGTGCTGCATTTCGACTTCGATGTCCCACTTGGCTAACTCGAGCGCCATCTCCGAACGAATGTCCATGAAGTGGTCGGCGGGCGGAACGGGATAGTAGCCCTCCTTCGACCGGATGGTGTAGCCTTGATTCGCTTCGCCCGAGTTCCAATGGCCCTCGACCGAGTCGAGCGCGTAGCCGGTCGAATGCGGATGATTTTCGTACGCGACCGAGTCGAAGATGAAAAATTCCGCCTCGGGTCCGAAGTAGGCCGTATCACCGATCCCGGTGCTCTTGAGGTACGCTTCGGCACGCTTCGCGATGTTGCGCGGATCCCGATCGTACGACGTTTGCGTGGCGGGGTCGAACACGTCGCAGATCAGCGACAGCGTCGGGTGCGCGCGAAATTCGTCGATGTGCGCGGTCGAGAGATCCGGCTTGAGGATCATGTCGGATTCGTGGATGGACTGGAAGCCGCGAATGCTCGAGCCATCGAAACCGGTGCCGTCGAGCAGTGAATCTTCGTCCACCGCATCCGCGGGAACCGTCGTGTGCTGCCACGTTCCCGGCATGTCCACGAAGCGCAAGTCCACCATAGCCACGCCTTTTTTCTTGATCAGCTCGAGGATGTCGCCGGGTTTGGTGGCCATGCTTGCTCCTTGCGTCCGAATACAAAGCGGCGCCGGTACTGCCGGCGCTCTGAACTGAAGGTTCGCGGCGGCGCCTGCGAGGGCGTTCGCCTAATGGCTAGCGAGGGATGGGTTCCGTCCGCCATGCGGTTAGTGCGTCTTCGCCGCGCACCGTGACGCGAACCCGGCCATCCCGTTCGAAGCGCTCGAACGGCACGCCGTAGGCGCGCTCGAGCGCCGGCGAGAGCAAGACGAGCGCCGGCGGCCCGCACGCGATCAGGCTCCGCTCGCCCAAAACGGCGATGCGGTCCGCGAAGGCTGCCGCCTCGTTGAGGTCGTGCAGGACGGCAGCGACCGCTCGCCCTTCGGATGCAATCCGCCGCAGCAGCGCGAGCATCTCCACGGCGTAGCGCGCGTCCAGATGGCTCGTCGGTTCGTCGAGCAGCAGCACGTTCGCGCCCTGCGCGAGCCCGACGGCCAGCCACGCGCGCTGACGTTCTCCCGAACTGAGCGTATCGAACGGCCGCTCGGCGAGTTCGCCGAGATCGCAGCGCGCGATTGCTGCCGCGGTCGCATCGTCGTCGTCGGGTCCGCTCGACCAGTCCCACCAGGCGCGATGCGCGAAGCGTCCGGTCGCGACGACGTCGCGGACGCTCATCCCGTGGGGCAGCTCGACGTCGCTGCTGACGAGCGCGATCGCACGCACCAGCTCGGCGCGCGAGCGTTCGCGCAGATCGATGCCTTCGATCGTTACGCGTCCCCCGGCGGGAGCGAGCACGCCCGCGAGGGTGCGCAGCAATGTCGTCTTTCCGACGCCGTTGGGTCCGACGATCGCGAGCACTTCGCCGCGGCGAATTTCCAGATTGACGTCGTCGAGTAAGGTGCGCGCGCCGATCGTGATGCGCGCGCCCTCGGCATTCAGGTTCCCCACAAGCGCGCCGCTCCTGCCGGCCGCAAATACAAGTACAAGAACGTCGGCACGCCGATGAATGCCAGCAACACGCCGAGCGGAATTTCGCTCGGCGGCATCAGCGAACGGCCGAGCGCGTCGGCGAGCGGCACGAGACCGAGGCCGATGAGCGCGCTCGCGGGGAGCGCGCTGCGCCCGTCCGTTCCGGTTACGCGCCGTGCGAGGTGCGGCACGATCAAGCCGACGAAACCGACGATGCCCGAAAGTGAAACGGCGGCCGCAGTCAGGAGCGTCGTTGCACCGAGCAGCAGCCATTGCGCTCGCGCAACGTCTACGCCGACCGCGCGCGCAACGCCGTGACCGAGCCGCAGCGCGTTGAGCGACGGAACCGCAAGCAGCGCGCCGGCCAGCCCGGCGACGACGTACGGCAACGTCCACAAAAGGTCGGTCCAGCCGCGGCCGGCGACCGAGCCTGCAATCCACGCGAGGATTTGGTCGGCGCCGTTGCGCGCAAGTTTGGTGAGCGCGAGCGACACGATGGCAGAGAACAGTGCCGACAGTGAGACGCCGGCGAGAATCAAGCGTTCCGCGTCTATGCCGGTGCCGCGGCGCGCCAGCAGCGCGACCAGCAGCGCGGTTCCAAGTCCGGCGACGAAGCCGAGCGCCGGTAAGAACGGCGCCGCCACCCCGAGGCCGACGCCGATCGCGATTGCCGCGGCGGCGCCTGCGCTCACGCCCGTGAGGAACGGATCCACGAGCGGGTTACGCAGCATGCCTTGCAAGAGAAAACCCGCGACCGCGAGCGCGACGCCGACGGTGCCCGCGATGACGACGCGCGGCAAGCGCAACGTCCACACGATCGCGTGCGCGTCGCCGCTCGCCGACGGATGGAGTAAGGCATACGCGACATCGCCCGCCGGCAACGGGGAACCGCCGACGAAGACCGCGACCACGAGCGACGCGGCCGCGACGGCGGAGAGCACTGCGAGCGTTCGCGCGCCTGCGGGTGACGGCATGATGCCACGCTTTCCCGCGCAGGGCGACTCGTCCCGGGCGCGCCTGACGAAACTTCTTCGCGCCAGTCCGTCGGTTGTCAAGGTCAGTAGTAGACAGCAGACGCGCGGCTGGCAACTTCCTCGATATATTTGATGACCTCGGGTTCCGATGCAAGCGAACAGCCCAGCAGGCCCTGCTCGATGGCATCAGCTTCCCGCAGAAATTGGTAGCGGGCGCGCAAGCGGGCCAGCCACCCTAGAATATCGACTGGAATCGTCAACAGTGCGATCTGCTCGGAACGAAACTCGTTCGCCCGTCGGTCTAGAAGAATTTCGGTCGGATCGAAGGGACGATTACCTCGACCTTCCTTAGCGACGTCCCACCACACCTTCATGTATGTGAGCCGTCGAACCAATCGTTCGTCAAATGGCTTGTTGCTAAACCAAAAAAGATCATATAAGTCGCGCGCCAACCGCACTCGGCGATAGCGCGCGAGCTTTTCGGCAAGCAACTCTTCTACGCAAAGTACCGGAGTTATCGACGGTGTAAATGTGTAGCGTCCGTGAATTGGAAGCGCAATCGGCTTGAGAAGCTCCGTCGCCAGCCATGGGCGCCGCAAGGAGACGTCAACGCTTGAACCAATCTTGACCGAGCCGAATGGCGTTTCGACGTGAAGACTTGCATGCGAATATCCCGCGCGCTCGCGGATCCAAAAACGGAACCCGTCGAGTTCAGCGCCATCCAGCGCAGAAAAAAGCAGTTCAGCCGCACCAGCCTCGGCGGCAGAAAAGTCCAGGTCGGTGGAAAAGCGCCCTTCGTGGCCGGACCTGAACTTCCGCAACGCAGTGCCGCCTTTAAAGGCCAACGCATTCTCGAATAGCCCGGCGGCGTGGAGAAGATGGAGTGCGTGGTCCTGGGCAATGTCGAGCAGGGCCGAATCCCGAAGATTCTTGCGGCCGTTGAAGTGCCTTACAAAGTGACCCTCAGTTATGCGCGTAGGCACTTGTCACCAATCCGCACGACAAAGCAAAGAATCGATGACGTTAAAATTCGCGTCTCGTATCCCGTGGCGGCGGTCCGGCCCAAAATATACCGGCCCGCTAGCGTTCGGCTTTTGGTGCATCAGATGTCCAGCGATCGCCGAATTGCCGCTCCTGTCGAATAAATACGCGAGCCGAACCCATGTCGCGGCGCTCATCGATTCTAATTCGATCAGGAGCTCAGGAAGACGCGCTTTTCTTACCGCCCTTGGGAGCCATTCGTTCACATTTGCCCAATCTCGGTAAAGTGTAGGACGCGCGGCCATGAGGACTAAGAGCGACTCTAAAGGCCAAACCGGAAGATCGCTAATCTGGTCATGAGGCAGCTTGGCTGTTTGGCGGACGATTCGATACTCCGCCAGCGCCTGCGGAACGTCAGTGCCTTTAGAAACGGCGATTATTGGTTGGTCGGGCTGATGTTGCGAGAGGCCCCGCACCCACGCGGCAGATTCGTGCGCAAGTGCTATCGGGAAGTTCTTTCTCCGTAAAGTTGCTCGCAATTCAGTGAAGGAGTCCCCGCTGCGAAAGCGACCCGCGCGTGAACCAGGAGCGAACTCATAAAAGCCGCGCGTCCGCAGTGGTAATAGCCAGCCTTGTCCTCGCAAACGTCGCGCAATTTCGCGGGGCGGTGTGAGGATATGACGGGCGCTGGCCAGGCGTTCTATATCTTCGAGCGAGACGATGCTTGGTTGATCTAATTCAAGATCGGCGAGAAGCCCAGCGAGCGAGCTAGGGATCGCTCTGACTGTAGAAATATCCCCATTCAGTTTATCATAGTTGTCTGAAATGCTCATGATGTACAATATCAGCACCCATCTGTTTTGTCAATATTAGAGCATATCGGTGACCTACATTAACCAATATGGTACTATATCTACAATTAGAACCCTTTTCCCCGCCGAACATAGGGAACCCGGGGCTGCCGGGCGCACATCAAACCCGGCGTCCGTCGCGAGGAACCCGGTGAAAGACCGGGACGGTCGCGCCACTGTGAGCGGGGAGCCGCCGATCCGTCACTGCCGTAACAGGTGGGAAGACGCCGGCACGACGGCTACGATCCGCGAGTCAGGATACTGCGACGGATGCATTCCACCACTCCACCTCGCGTAAAGGTAGGCGGCAATGCAGATGCTTCGCATTCTTTCGGGCTGCGCGTTCGGCGCGGCCCTGCTCACGTCGACGGCCCGCGTTTCGGCGGCCGATCCGGCCCCGGCGCCCTCGGGTTCAGCGCTTCCGGAGATCGGGCGCGTCACGACGAGCGACCGGCGCTCTGAGCCGATCGACCGCACCGCTCGGCCGACGTTCGTCATCGATCGCGCGAGGCTCGACGCAACGGGCGCGCGCACGGTTTCCGATGCGTTGCGTTCCATTCCGGGCGTCGCGATCTACAGTTTCGGACCGTTCGGCTCGCAAAGCGATTATGGCATTCGGGGAACGAACAGCGCGCAGACGCTCGTCCTGCTCGACGGCGTTCCGATTGCAAACGTGTCGTCGGGTACGATCGACCTCGGAACGTTTCCGCTCGTCAACGTCAGCCGCATCGAAGTCGTTGAAAGCGGCTCGTCAACGCTGTACGGAACGAGCGCGATCGGCGGCGTGATCAACATCATCACGGGTGCACGGCGCGGCGCCGAGGTCTTGCTGTCGGCCGGTTCGTTTGGTGACGATGACGTGCGGCTTGGTGCCGGCGACGGGAAGATCGGGGTTGCATTCGAACGGCACGTCGCGACGAACGCCTTTGCGTACCCGATGTTGCGCTACGGCACGGTAACCTTTCCCGCCGCGACGCGCACGAACTCGTGGGCGACGCAAACCGCGCTGCGCTTCACTGCGCTCGAATCGTTCGGTTCGGGATTTTCGGTGCGGGCGGACCTGGGCGGCGATGCGACGCGCAGCGCGGTGCCCGGCCGCTTGGACTTTCCGTCGCCGCGCGCGTTGCAGAGCGTCGCGCGCAACAACGCCCTGCTGGAAGTAACGAAGACGTTTTCGAACTCGGCGCTCAGCCTGACGTTGTCGGGAGCGCGCTCCGCGCTGTCGTACAGCGACCCCGATTCCGGCGGCGAAACCAATACCTACGACGCGCGTACGCAAC
>JACRTZ010000275.1:0-207 GCA_014304965.1 Vulcanimicrobiota bacterium
GGCTACGTGGGCCTGGCCATCAATTATTTTCACCGCACGCACCCCGAACTGCGCGAGCCCTTCAGCGACGAAGGTCGCTCTCGCGGCGAGCGGGCCGCCGGATCGGTTGCCAAGGAGCAGGCGCGAGCGGACGTCGCGGCCGCACGCGACTGGCTCAATGAGCAGCCGTTCGTCTCGCACGGGCATGTCGGCACCTGGGGCTTTGGG
>JACRTZ010000275.1:217-3505 GCA_014304965.1 Vulcanimicrobiota bacterium
TTCGGCGGAACGGTCGCGTTCGTGACCTCGACGGTGCCCGGAATTTCGGCGGCGGTCGTCTTCTACGGGCAGAGCATCGCGGAATCGCTTCCGAGCGGACAACCGTCCGCGCTCGAAGACGTGCGCGATCTGCGCGCGCCGCTGTTACTCGTGTTCGGCGGCCGCGACACGCTGATCGCCGAACATCAAGTCGAGCAAATCACGCAGAGTTTGGAATCGAACGGCAAGGCGTTTCAGGTACAGACGTATCCGAACGTCGGCCATTCGTTCTTCCGGCAGAACCACGCTTCGGCGGCGGCACGAGAAGCAGCCGACGCCTGGGATTTAGTGCAAGCGTTTTTTCATCGGCACTTAAACTAGAATAGTCCGACCAGCGGTATTATTCGACACAACATTCCGCCTCCGGAGCGTACAAGAAAAAACGACTATGGCTGACTTTTCTAAAAAAGAGAAAAAAGCCCGCGTCTTGCGACGCGAGCCTTGGGCCGCCATTTTTCATGGACCCGGTCCGCAGAGTGCCAATCAGTTGGCACTCTGGGCGCCTATCTTTGGAGCATTACCGCTGCTCCGGAGGTCCGCCGATGTTCAACGCTTTCGAAATCGCTACCACGCCGCCGCCGCTTCGGGCGGTCCGCTACGCCGTCGTGGACGTTGAGACGACCGGCTTCAGCCCGCGCGACGACCGGGTAGTCGAAGTGGCGTGCCTGATCCTGGATCGCGACGGCGCGTTGATCGACGAGTTCGCCTCGCTGGTCTGTCCGGGGCGGCGCATCCCGTATTATGCGAGCGCGGTGCACGGCATACACGACGCCGACGTTGCGGACGCGCCGTCGCTCAACGCTCTTGCGCCGGTACTCCAGGCGATGGTGGGCGACGCCGTCATCGTCGCGCACAACGCCGGTTTCGATCGCGGCTTTCTGCCCTTTTTCGACGAGCGTGAGTGGCTCTGCACGATGCGGCTCGCACGACGGTACTTTCCGCACGCGCCGCGCCACACGAATCAGGCCTTGCGCGCGTATCTCGGCATTCGCGATCCGCGCTTGGAGAATATGACGGCGCATCGCGCGCTTGCGGACGTGCTGGTGACGGCCGGAATACTACGCGCTTGCTTGCGGCGCAAGGCCGCTCTCGCCGCAATAGGTGTGGCGCGAGGCTATCGTGGGAACACGGCGGCGGGAGGTCATCGCCGTGTTTTTCTTCTTCAGCAATAAGGCGGGGCTCGGGCTCTCGCTGTTGATCAGCCTCGGGATCACGCTCTTCTTGCTCGCCGCGTGCGGCGGGCTGCATGCGTTCGGCGTTCGCTAGATAACCAATAGGCCGGTATGGATATTACGCAACTCATCCTCGACGATCATCAGGAGCAACGCCGGTTATTTGCGATGCTCGATCAGATCGAGCGCACCGACACGGCGAGCATCGCGGCGATCTGGAAGCGGCTCTCAGCCTTTCTCGAAGTTCACGCCGCCGCCGAGGAGGAACTGTTCTATCCGGCGCTGCTCAAGCTTGGAAAAGGTGTCGGGCACGAAAAGACGCCCGTGCCGGAAACCAAAGACGCGATTAAGGATCATAACGACATCCGCGACGCGATTGCCGCGGTCGCGAAGCTCGACGTGGGAAGCGACAAATGGTACGACGCCGTCGCGAAAGCGAACAAGGCGAACGGCGATCACATGGCCGAGGAAGAGCGCGAAGGGCTCACCGATTTTCGCCGTCATGCGCCGCTTGCGGTGCGGCATCAGCTAGCGGTCGCGTTCGCCACCTTTGAAATGAAGCACATCACCGGCGTCGAGGCCGTCGATAAAGATCCCGGGCGCTACGTCACGGAGAACCGATAAAGGTTATTTCGTGCGTTGCGGCTTTCCGACGCGTTTGAGCAACTCGCGAACCGCCGCATCTAACTGCGGATCCTGGCCGCGCTCTGCCGCGCCCGCTGGATTCGCGACGCGCACGTCCACCGGCCGCGGGTGCATCTCCATGTCCACGCCGTCGTGCGCGATCACCCGGATCACCGGAAGCCGCACGGTGCCGCCATCGGCCAGACCGGATCCGCCGGTGAAGATGATCCAGCCGGCCGTCGGCTCGCCGACGATCGGGCCGGCGCGCAATTGACGGTAGGCTTCGGAGAAGTTCTCCGCGTCGGAGAGGCTGTGCTCGTTCGTCACGAGCACGGAGGGGAGACCGAGCACGCGCTGACCGAGCGACGAGCGCTCCGGCGCGTTGGAGCCGAAGCGTGACTTGAACGTGAGGTATTCGCGCCTCGTCAAAACGTCCACCACGTACGGGTCCGTGAAACCGCCGGTATTGTTGCGCACGTCCACGACGACCCCGGACTTCTCGCGGTTTTGCACGTCGAGGTCCGCGTACAACTTTTCGAGTGAACCCGTCCCCATGTCGGCGATGTGCACGTAGCCCAGGCGGCCGCCGCTCGCGCGCTCGACGTACGCGCGCCGCGTCGCGACCCATGCCAGGTACCGTAACCGCGCTTCGTCGCTTCCGTCCATCGGAAGCACGACGACGGTGCGCGCCGCGGCCGCGTCGCCGCGCGGCGCAACGCTCAACGTGGTGCGCTTGCCGATCCGATTCGCCAAGAGTTCGTCGAGGTCGGTAGTGCGATTTACCGGCGTGCCGTTCACCGCCAGCAGTTCGTCGCCGGCGGCGACGCGGCCGGCCACGGCGGCGGGACCCAACGGAACGACCGCCGCAACGCGCAGTTTTCCGGTGCGCTCGTAGGCGTCGGCGTCCCAGTCGAGGCCGAGCCGGCCGACCGTGTAGGGTGGGACGCCCGGCGTGCGCGGCGGCGAAATGCCCGTGTGGGACGAGTTGAGTTCTCCGATCATCAGCGACATCACGCGATAGAACTCTTGCGGCGTGCGCGCGCCCACCGCGAACGGTTCGTACTGACCGTGCAGCGCGTTCCAGTCGGCGCCGTGAAACGCCGGGTCCGCATACCAGCGATCGAGCAGCGACCAGGCCTGGTCGAACACGACCCGTTTATCGCGTGCGAAATCCACGTCGAACTCCGCGGTCAGCGCGACCGGCTTTACGCCTTTTCCGGTGATGTCCGCCGAGAACGCGCGGCCGCCGTCCAGGTAGTACACGCTTTTTCCGTCAGGCGTAATCGTCACGCTCGATTTACGGCTGGGCGTGCTCGTCAGTTGCTTCGCAACGTGCGGGTCGTCCGACGTTTCGTCTACCGGGAACGTGTAGAGCTGTTCTTGATTGGAGGCACTTCCGACGATGACGAGCGTTTTGGAGTCGGGGGTGACCGCGACGCGCGTCGCCTCCAGC
>JACRTZ010000003.1 GCA_014304965.1 Vulcanimicrobiota bacterium
GACGTGCAGTAACTCTGACGACGGTTTTCAAGACCGCATCGACCGCCAACCACGTTAAAGAAAAAAAGAAGCCCGGTGCGATTCACCAGGCTTATGTACGAATCGGCGACCGCGAAGTTACGCTGGAAGGTCTTTGGGACGGTCGGCATAAATGAGCGTCGGCTCTTCTCTCTTTTCGATGACTTCT
The DNA here is from genome assembly GCA_014304965.1 of Vulcanimicrobiota bacterium. Lineage (GTDB taxonomy): Bacteria > Vulcanimicrobiota > Vulcanimicrobiia > Vulcanimicrobiales > Vulcanimicrobiaceae > Cryoxeromicrobium > Cryoxeromicrobium davisii. Next base: position 188 of record JACRTZ010000003.1, read on the forward strand.
TTATTGATGACGCACTTCTTGACGCCCTGAAGGCTCGGAAGATCGTACATCACGTCGAGCATCACTTCTTCGAGAATACTGCGCAAGCCACGGGCGCCGGTCTTGCGACCCTGCGCCTTCGTCGCGATCGCGATGAGCGCTTCTTTCGTGAACGTCAGGTCGACGCCGTCCATGCCCATGATCTTTTGGAACTGGCGGACCAGCGCGTTGCGCGGTTCGACGAGGATGCGGCGCAGCGCCAGTTCGTCGAGCGCATCGAGCGTCACGACGATCGGCAGGCGGCCGATGAATTCGGGAATCAAGCCGAATTTGAGCAGATCTTCGGGCATGAGCTGCTGCAGGAGTTTGCCGACCTTCTGCTCCTTCTTCGACTCGGGAATCGAGCGGAAGCCGAGAGAATTCGACGAGACGCGCGATTCGATGATCTTTTCGAGACCGTCGAATGCGCCGCCGCAGATGAACAGCACGTTGGTCGTGTCGATCTGGATGAACTCTTGGTGCGGGTGCTTGCGGCCGCCCTGCGGCGGCACGTTGGCGGTCGTGCCCTCGAGGATCTTGAGCAACGCCTGCTGCACGCCCTCGCCCGACACGTCGCGCGTGATCGACGGGTTCTCGCTCTTACGAGCGATCTTGTCGATCTCGTCGATGTAGATGATGCCCTTTTCGGCGCGCTTGACGTCGTAGTCCGCGGCCTGAATGAGCTTGAGCAGAATATTCTCGACGTCTTCGCCGACGTAACCCGCCTCGGTGAGCGAGGTGGCGTCGGCCATCGCGAGCGGAACGTCGAGGATCTTCGCGAGCGTCTGCGCGAGATAGGTCTTGCCCGAGCCGGTCGGGCCGACCAGCAAGATATTCGACTTCTGCAGCTCGACGTCGTCGGCGCTCGCGCCGGCGTTGACGCGCTTGTAGTGGTTGTAGACCGCGACCGCGAGCGACTTCTTCGCGCGCTCCTGGCCGATCACGTACTGGTTGAGGATGTGATTGATTTCTTTGGGCTTCGGAATGTTCCGCAGCCGCAGATTTTCGTCGACGTTCTTGTAGAGCTCTTCCTCGATAATCTCGTTACAGAGCTCGATGCATTCGTCGCAAATGTAAACGCCCGGCCCCGCGATCAATTTGCGCACTTGCTCCTGCGATTTACCGCAGAAGCTGCACTTCAATTGACCTTTCTCGTCGCCGAATCGAAACACGCGTCGCCTGCCGTTACGTCAGGGAGCTCGCGCCGGTGCGCATCTCTTTGCTGAAGATTTGGTCCACGAGTCCGTACTCCCGAGCCTCTTCCGCCGTCATGTAGTAATCGCGGTCGATGTCCTTGAGGATCTGCTCGATCGGTTTCTTCGTGGTTTTCTCGTAAATGCCCGCCAGCATCTTGCGGGTGGCGATGAGGTCGCGAGCCGCGATTTCGACGTCGGTAGCCTGACCGCCGACCTGCGACACCCACGGCTGATGGATCAAAATCTTGGAATATGGGAGGGCGTAGCGCTTGCCTTCGGCCCCGCCGGTCAGCAGGATCGACCCCATCGAGGCCGCCATGCCCGCGCAAATCGTCGCCACGTCGGGCCGAACCAACTGCATCGCATCGAAGATGGCCAGTCCGGCGGTGACGCTGCCACCCGGACTATTGATGTACATGTCTACATCCTTATCGGCGTCCTCTTTCTCGAGAAAGAGTAGCTGCGCGATCACCAGATTCGCCAGGTGATCGTCGATGGGGCCGCCCACGAAAATGATGCGGTCCTTCTACAGTCTCGAGTAGATATCGAACGCCCGCTCGCCGCGAGCGCTCTGCTCGACGACCATGGGGACGAGGTGGCCCATTGGGTTCTCCTGTCTCATTGCTTCTCTGAAACTACGGTGCAGCGGGGTTGGTTGCCCCCGCGCCGGGGCCGTCTTCCGGGCTAAGGTTCTGTACGGTTTGTGCTGGGACGGCCGGGATTTCGACGACCCGGGCCTGGTCCACCAAGAAATCGAGCGTCTTCGAGCGGACGATCCCGTCCACGAGCGCCCCGAAGTTCGGCCGCAGCATTTCGAGGATGGCTTCGCGCGGCTGCCCGTATTGGCGGCCAAGCGATGAGACTTCGGCTTCGATGTCCTTATTGGTGGCCTCGATCTTTTCGGCGCCCGCGATCGCTTCCAAGAGTAAGGTGGACTTGACCCGTTTTTCCGCTTCTGCGCGATACTCCGCGCGCATTTCGTCTTCGGTTTTGCTCTGCTCTTTGAGGTACTCGTCCCAGCCGATGCCGGCGCGCGCCACGTACGTTTTCGCTTCGTCTACCAGACTCTCGGTCTCGCGCTCGACCATCACTTCGGGAAGCGGGAAGTCGTGCGACGCGAGCAAGCGTTCCATGAGTTGCGAGCCGAGCACGCGCCGGCCGCGGGTCTTGGTATTTTCTTCCAGCCGCCCTCGCACGTCCGTGCGGAGTTTGGCGAGGTCGGCGTCGGCGTGAAAGCGCTTGGCGAACTCGTCGTCGAGGGGCGGCAGTTCGGGCGTTTTTACTTCGTGGACGGTTACCGCGAAGACCGCATCTTTGCCGGCGAGTTCGGGCTTCGAAGCGTAGTCGTCGGGGAACCGCGCGGTGACGTTGCGGCTCTCGCCGGCCGTCATGCCGACGATGCCCTGCGCGAAGCCGGGGATAAACCGGCCTTCGGAAATTTCGGTCGGCGCGTTTTCGGCTTTGCCGCCTTCGAACGGGACATCGTCGATCGAGCCTTCGTAGTCGAGCGTCGCCACGTCGCCGATCGCGACCGGGCGGTCCACCGGCGTCAGCACGGCAGCGTCGCGCCGCAGCGCTTCGATCGTGCGATCGACGTCTTCGTCGGCGACCGGGGTCGCCGGTCGCTCCAGCTCAAGACCCTTGTATTTCCCGAGCGCGATGTCGGGCCGAACGGAGACCGTGGCGCGAAGGCGCAACGGACCGCCGGCCTCTTCTTCGGGCAACATCTCCATTTGCGGACGCTCGACGGGCTCGAGCTGGTTTTCTTTGAGCGCCTGCGAGTAGGCCTCGGGAACGACGCTCTCCATCGCGCGTTCCTCGATGCCTTCGGTCCCATACTGCGCTTCGAATATCTTGCGCGGCGCTTTGCCGGGGCGGAAGCCGGGAATGCGTGCACTACGGACGAGCTGACGAAAGGCTCGCTCGCGCGCCGCCTCGAGCTCGTCGCGCGATATCGAAATCTCGAGTTCGACTTGCGTCGGATCGAGGCGCTTGACGGTCGCGGTCACGATGGGGCAAAGCCTTTCGAGCGTGCGTAAGAAGGATGGAGCGGAAGACGAGATTCGAACTCGCGACCCTCGCCTTGGCAAGGCGATGCT
>JACRTZ010000229.1 GCA_014304965.1 Vulcanimicrobiota bacterium
CTGCGCAGCCTCATCGACGACCTGCTGATGCTCGCCCGCGCCGACGCCGGAGCACTCGGCGCCGGAAGGTGCGAGGTGGGGGAGGCCGTTACGGACGCCGCCGGCACCATACGCGCGGAGTATCCTACCATCGCGCTGCAGATCGAATCTTCAGGCGGAGCCACTGCCGATCGGCCTTCCCGCGCCGCTCGCAATCCATCTTTTCATGAACCTGCTGCGAAACGCAGCGCAGGCCACTCGAGGGACCATCATCGTCAGAGTCGTTCGCGACGGGAACGACGCCGTCGTCACCGTCGAAGACGACGGTCCCGGAATACCATTGCAGAGTCGCGAGCAGATCTTCAGACGATTCGAGCGCGGCGACGGCGCGCGCGCAACCGGTACCGGGTTGGGGCTTGCCATCGCGTCCGCAATTGTTGCCGTAGCGAAGGGCGCCATCTCCGCCTCAGATTCTCATCTCGGGGGCGCCCGCCTTACCGTCCGCCTGCCGTTCCGCGTTTGAACCGGTAACCGTGACCGCGTACGGTCTCGATCGACGAAGCGTGTGCGCCAAGCTTTTTCCTCAGTCGGCCGATCATCACTTCGAGCACGTTTGAACTGCTTTCAAAGGCGTTTCCCCAAACTCGTTCTTCGATGTCCTCACGCGCGAGGGCGATGCCGGCGTTGCGCGCCAAATGTTCGAGGAGCGCGTACTCGCGCACTGACAACGAAACCGGTTTTCCGTCTACGCTTGCCGAGCGCGCAGTGCCGTCAAGGGTGACTGCTCCTTCGCTGATGCGGCTCCCGCTGCGAGTTCCTTTCCGCCGCACGGCCGAGCGGACGCGCGCGAGCAACTCGTCCACGAAAAATGGCTTGACGAGGTAGTCGTCGGCGCCGGCATCGAGACCGCCGACGCGGTCGTCAACGCCGTCGCGCGCGGTCACGATCAGAACTGGGGTGAAGTTCTCCGCCTCGCGCAGCCGCCGGACGATGTCCACACCGCTGAGGCCGGGCAGATTCCAATCGACGATTGCGACGTCGAAATTTTCGTCCGCCAGCCGTTCGTCGCCCTCGAGGCCTGTCGCTCCGACGACGACATCGTATCCACCGCTACGGAGCGCCCTGACAATGACGCTTCGGACAGCGGGATCGTCTTCTACGACGAGCGCGCGCACGTCAGGTTGCCGTCAGGTCCATCCACTAGACTGCACATACGCCCTTTCGGCGCAACACCATCCAACGGGAGAGCCTATGAAAATCACCTACATGCTTGCCCTCGCAGCGGCCATCGCGGTACCGGCCGGACTTGCCGTAACGGCGACAACCTTCGCGCAAAACGCCGCTCCAACGGCGAGAGTCGCCCCCGCTGCCGCAACGCATGCCAAAGCGGCAGAACAGAAAGAGGCCGGCCCAGACCGCGACGACGTTCAAGACGGTCCCGGCGACGTGGATAACGATGTCGAGACCAACGACGACGGCGCCAAAGCAGGCTCGCAGATGAGCGGCGTTAAGGCCGACGCGTCCGACCGCGGTGAGAAAGCCGATACGCCCGAGCCCGGCGACACGCCCGACGCGCCGGGAACCCGCTAAGGACCGCTCGCAGCGACGCGTTGCGAAGGAGCGAGCACTCGCGCTACCTTCGCAGCGCGCCATGCGTCGCCATAATGGTTGCAAATCGGGTTGCATTTTCTCAGATTATGCCCCGAGAGATGAGGCAGGGCCCGACTTGGCCTAATCCCGCGGCTCGGAAGGCCCAAGAAAAAAGTCCGCCAGCCTTCCGGTGGCGGCTTCTCAACGTCCTCCGCGAGGAACCTTCACGGTATGCTGCGAGGCTAGCGTTTCGTTTCGCACAATTCGTCGAAGAATACCGGAAGTACCTCGGGCTTTGCCGCCAGGCCGATCCGTCCCGCAGCCATGTACTTGGCGTAGTTGTCCTTGAACGTTCCCGATTTAAATGTGATCAGCTGACTGCCGGGATCGAACGAATACCATCCGGAGTTGCCCCTATTATCGCGGTACTTCGAGCGGCTCACGATGACGATGTCGGTGAACGTATAATTCCCTCCGGCCCAACACTCGTACGTCCCGGGGGGGACGAACGCGAACCCGGCTTGAGCGACTCTCTGGCCAACCCGATACTTCTGCCCAGCGCCGAGCGGCGGCGCTGCCGCCTCGCCCGCAGCCACGACCCGGGCGGGCCGTTCTGCTGCCGCCGCGGGCCTACGTGCGAGGCCACCCTGCGTTAACACATCCGCCTCTTTTTCCCAGGCATCAGCTGCTTGCGAAGGCATCCCGAGCTTGTCGTAGGTTTCGCCGATTTGGTGGTATGCGCGGGCGTTGCGCGGCTCCAACTGCACGACGCGCTGGTAGCTCGCAAGAGCCAGGCGGTACTGGGCGGCCTTGAACAGCGCATCACCGCGGCTCATCGAGGCGGCGGCATCCTGCGCGAAAGCGGCGGACGTGAGAAAGGCAACGGCAACGAAGGCGCCGGCGAAGGTCTTCAACATTCCGACCTGTTCAGTACCTAATGAATACCACCTACGCCTTAAAGAAAAGAGCCTTTCTTTTTTTAGGGCGACTGAAGCTTGGGGTCAGCCGTGCCGCAATCTTGCGAGGCGTGCAGCATCAATGCGCGCGCACGAGTCAGTGCTTTCCATGTTGGGCGCGCGTGCGGTGACGCCGCTCATGCCCGCTCCTTAACGCGAAATCGGTGACCGCAGGAATTGCATGCCCAGTTCGGATCATCGCCCCCAACGATGCAGCCGCCTAGCGTAATCTCTCGGCGCTCCGCGAGCCGAAATGCTTCTGGACTCGGGAGGCCGTAGGCGACGGGGACCGTCGCGGTGCTCTTACACTTCGGGCACGGCGGCGGTGCTTTTGTCATTTTATCTCCCCCCGTTTTTCAAATGCGGTTCATACCCGGATTTGCGCGTTCCGTTTCCAACTCGACGTTCGAAGATTGGTCCGTTCTGCCGACCGACTCCAAGTCATTCGTTCAGCCGGGTGCACTTTCACAATGTGCTTTTCATGTAGGGAGCATACCAATGCATTCAGTTTCGTTTTCACCGCGAATGCTCGCCTTTCTCGTCGCTGCCTCTCTGTTGGCGGCTTGCTCGGGCCAAACGCAGCTTGCGCCATCAACCGATGTCTCGACGGCCCGCTCCGCCGTTTCGAACGCCGCGGCCCCTCTCTCAGGCCGCAGTCTCGAGAGCACTGGCACGAAAGTGCCTCCGAAGATCCCGCGCAACCTCGACCGCGACGACCGTTTCTCGCAAAAGATCGACGGCGTTCTCGTGGCCGGCGTGATCGCAGTCCGCGACATCGATCTCGAAGTCGACAGTTCCAACGGACACACCCGGCCCAGTACCACAAGCCGAGCAGCGCCGAGCCAATCACGTTCGAGCTGGTCGAATTAACTTGTTCAATTGCTTCCCGACCAAGTGGACCGGCCCCGATTTGGATGATAGGAACTCGAAACAGGGCGGTCGAGCGCATCGGCATTGAATGCGAGACATTCGAGTTCAAGGGCTCCTAGGAACCCGGCGCCGATGAGAATCGGCGGGAAAGTGTAGGAATCGAACCTACCAGCCCCCTTGCGAAGGCCTCAGCAGTTTTGAAGACTGTGCGGACCACCAGATCCGTACTCTCCCGTGGGCGGGAACCGCATTGTCCTATAAGCGTTTGCGTCCCTCCGGCACGGCTAGCGACTCGCGGTAAAATCGACGTCGCGGCTCCCCAACCGAGCGACCTCGAGAAGCTTAATCCGGCCATGAACACCTCGTTCGGCGTGGATTATTTCGGCGGCTCGGCGACGATAATACTGCCGCCGCCTATGCCCACCAGCGCGGATCAATGCAAGAAGGGCGGCTGGCGGACGTTCGGGATCTTCAAGAACCAAGGCGACTGCGTCAGTTTCGTTGCGACGAAGGGGAAGAATCAGCCGGGCTAAGTCGATCCGTCGACTCGCTGCGGGCCTCGGCAGCAGATGCCGGGGCTCGTCGGCGGCGGCAGCGTCTAACTCTGCGAAGAGAGACCCGGCGATGCGTCGCCGGGTCTCTTCTCTTTGTCGCGCACCCGTCTGGGGCCGGCGTGTCGTGCCTGGTCTCGGTGGGTAAAGTCGCGCAGTGTTCCCCCTTCACATCGTCCTTGCGGTGGTACTCGTTGTGTCGCTGACCCCGGACCCCAAAGCGAGTACGCAACCGGCGGCCCACAAAACACGTACGCCGGCCCACAAAGGCAGTACGCCGGCGCCGGCCCGCACCGCGCGAGCACGCCAGTCCCGCCTTGCGCCGGCCGACGAATATTTTGGACATCAAAAACTCAGCATGCTCGGCGTGAACAACGTGCTGCGCGACCTCACGATTCGCGCCGGCGACAGCACGACCGATCGAAAAATTATCGGCGCCGTTGAAACGGCCGCCGACGCGCTGCGCGATTGGGCGCGAAAATATCCCAACGATCCGCAATTGGCTCGCTCCTACTACTTGGCGTTCCAGATGTACCGTCGCATCTACACGAAAGATGCGCAGCAGCAAGCCTGGCACTTCGTCAATACGGTCGAGCAGCGCTGGCCTTCGAGTTATTTTGGAAAACGCGTGCGCGACGAATTGAAAACCGGCTTTACCGCGCACTATTACGCCGAGGCGCAACCGTGCCCGCCAACGCCAAGTCCCACGCTTCCGCCGACTCCTGCGCCCACCCCGATGCCGACCGTCGCGCCGACACCCACACCGTCGCCGGCGTCACGGCGCGGATTTCTCGTCTCGCGTCCCCGCGCCACGGCGACGCCGAGTCCAACGCCGCGACCACCCACGCCCTCACCGGTTCCGACCGAAATTCCGACGCCGAGTCCGACGCCGGCCCCGACCCCCCTGCTCATCCCGGCGCAGCGAGGACAACCAGAGGTCGAGATTTTGCCGGTGCCGTGCGCGACGATCGCACCGCACTGAGCGGCAAGCGCTCTTACGTGTGCGCCGAACCCGTATGCTGGTGCAGTTGGACCTTGTTGCCCTCGGGATCTTGGAACGACGCCATCCGGCAATGCCCGTAATCGGTGGGAGCTTCGTCGGCGGATTTCGCGACGGCGCGGACACTCGCAAGCGCCGCGTCGATATCGTCGATCTCGAACACGACGCCCGCGCCGCTGCCCGCGGGCCGGCCGGCGAAGTCTTCGGGCATCAGCGTGAACCACTGATCGTTGCCGAGATCGAACTCGACGAACTGCGCGTCGGCTTCGCTCGGGTGCGCGCGGTCTACCCGCAGTCCTAACGCGTCGCGGTAGAACGCGAGCAGCTTCGCAACATCTTTACCGGGATAGGCGACGAAGGCCATCGATTTCACGCGCATGCGGTGCGCTTCGCGCGATCGAACGCTCATCCCGGTTTCATTTCGCACAGTGCCGCTCTCAGCAAAGCGCCCGCATCGAGCAAACGGCCCGTCGCAACGGATCGGTGACGGTAAGTACCTCACGACGGAAAATCGGTTACGTGGATTCGTGTCAGACCACGTTCAACGACGGCGGCCGCGACACGGTGGGGGCTCGAGATTCTGGATGCCTGCGCGGGCCATCCGGACCAAAGCGGGGCAACCCGCTCTGAGCGCGACCCGGACGACCGTCAAGCAAGGCAATGGCGAGGCCGTATGGGGCGACCCGAAACCGGGTATAGGGGGAGCGAAAAGAGGCATCCCATGATCAGCCCCATGCCGCCCCTATTTAGCGGCGCGCACTCAGGCGAGCACCTCGTCCACTTCTACGGGACCGAAGAAAGCGCGCTGATCGAGAGCGTCTCGGCCTATTTCGCGGCCGGTCTCGAGCGGGGCGAATTCGCACTCGCCGTTGCAACGCCCGCGCACGCCTCGGCGTTCGTCGCGCATCTGGAGAGCAAGGGGCTCGATACCAAGGAACTCACCGATGCGGGACGCTTGGTGCTCTTAGATGCCGCCGCCACGCTCAGTCGGTTGCTGGTGGACAACTATCCCGATCGCGTGCGCTTCGACAACGTCGTAGGCGGCACGATACGGCGCCTGCTCGAGCAGAATCCCGCGGGACTGCGCGCCTATGACGAAATGGTCGGACTGCTCTGGCAGCAGAGTAATTGTCCGGCGGCAATTCGGCTCGAACAACTGTGGGACGGCTTGCAAAAGGCCGCGCACTTCAGTCTTTTCTGCGCCTACCCGATCGACGTGTTTCACGAAAGCTTCGATACCGGCGTTCTTGGCGCGCTCATCTCGGCGCACTCCCACTTGCTCCCGGCTGCGCGCAACGGCGACATCCAGCACGCACTCGATCGCGCGCTCGACGACGTCATGGGAGCGCAGGCCCCGGCGATTCGCGACCAACTGGCCGGACACGGGCACGGCGCAACGGATTGCAGTTTGCCGGCGGCCGAAGCGTCGATTTTATGGCTGCGGAGCAATCTCGCCGACCGTGCGGGCGACATTCTTTCGCGCGCCCGCGAACATTACGCGGGCAATCGCTCCGCTCTTTAGTTTTCCTGCGGTGTAACCGGTGGCGCCCTTCGCAAAAGCGGCAGCCGAGCAGTGACCTCGGTGCCGTAGCCCGGCAAATGCCGCAGCGAAAAATGTTCAGCCAACGTTTTGGCGAGAAAGATTCCGCGGCCGTCTTCGGCGAGCGGGTCATCGGGTAAGTCGCCGCTCACGCGGAGGGCGCCCGAACCGGCGTCTCGCACGCTCACGAGCGGCTTCTCGCCGCGCCAGTCGAGTTCGACCTCGACCAAGCCTGGCGCGTGCTCGACGGTGTTGGCCAAAATTTCGCCGATGATCAATTCGGCGACGAAGAGCCCCTCGTCTTCAGCGCCCACGCGGCGCAAGTGCGCGACGATCTCGCGGCGCGAGTGATGCGCGCTGTACGGGTCGCTCGAATGAAAGCGCCACGTCTTTTCGAGATCGCCGGGATCTTGCGCGAACATCTCCACGTTTGCTTCCGAGAATTGCAGGATCATGAGCGCCGCATCGTCGGTCGAAGGTTCGTCGTTGAAAACGAGTTCCTGAACCGCCCGCGCCGGTCGCGGAAGTTTGGTATTTCCGACGAGCAGCCCCACGGCGGATTTCAGTTTTTCTTCGGCGGCCTCGATGTTGCGCCCGAATTCAACCATCCCATCGGTGAAGAGCGCGACGACCATGTCCGGTTCGATTTCCAGTTCGCGTAACGTAAAGTCACGCGGTTCGCCAACGCCGAGCGGCGGATCCCCGTAGCGCAACGAACGCGCGGGTTCGCCGCGCCGTGACGCGACCAGCGGAGGCGGATGGCCGGCAGAGGCGTACGTGAGCCGGCGAAGGGACGCGTCGATCGAACCCACGATTGCCGTCACCATCGTCTCGGGCTCTTGGTAGCGCAAGATGCGGTCGGCTTCTTTCAAAATGTCCGCGGGATTGTCGAGACGCAGCGCCAGCGTGTAAATCGCCTGACGCACGCGGCCGACGGTGATGGACGCTTCGAGACCGTGTCCCGCGACGTCGCCGATCGAAAATACCGTCCGCCCGTCGGGCAATTCGAACGCGTCGAACCAATCGCCGCCGACGAGCGCGTCCTTTTCCGCGGGCAGATAAATCGCATCGAAGCGCAGTCCGGCTTTTTGCGGAAGCGACTTGGGCAAGAAAACGTCTTGCATCGTCTCCGCAATGCGCTTCGAACGTTCGAGCGCGCGCTTTTGCGCGTCGATGTCCACGTTGCTTCCGTACCAGCGCACGACGCTGCCGTTTTCGTCGCGGAACGGCTCTGCGCGCGTTAAGAACCAGTGAAACACGCCGTCGTGGCGGCGCAACCGGAATTCCATCTCGAAACCTTGGCCGGTCGCGATCGAGTCCGGCCACTTTCGCATGACTTCGAGAAAATCGTCCGGATGGTGCGCGGCTTGCCAGCCCCAGCCCCGTGCCTCGCGTTCACTCTGACCGGTATACTCGTACCAGCGGCGATTGTACCAGTCGATCCAGCCTTCGGCGTCGGCGGTCCAGCAGATGACGGGCAGCGCTTCGCCGAGCGCCTGAAAACGACGGGCGGAATCCACGAGCAGCGCTTCTTGCTCGCGTACCGACTCTTCGGCGCGCCTGCGCGTGTCGATGTCAACGCATGTCCCGATCCAGCGTTGAATGCGGCCGGACGGCGCCCGCAGCGGAGCCGCGCTCGAGTGCAGCCATGCGTACGAGCCGTCGGCTTTCCGAACGCGCATCTCAAGCTCGAACGATTCACAGCTCGTCAATGCCTTCGACCATGCGGCGCTCGTGCGATCGAGGTCGTCGGGGTGAATGAGCGAGGCCCAGCGGTCTCCCAACGCGACCTCTGCCGGAAAGCCCGTAAACTCCGACCAGCGCCGATTGACGAATTCGATGGCGCCGTTCGGCGACGCGGTGAACACCATCGCGGGCAACGTTTCGGCAACGAGCCGCCACGAAGCAAGCTCCGCGTCGGAATCGCCGGCCGGGTTCACCTCAGGCGGCGTCGGCAAGGGTTTGGAACAAGTGAGAACCCCGGGTCGTGGAGAGGTTTGTGACTTTTCTCACGACTTCGCGGTCGTTAAACTCCCGCCCGCCAGGCTTCGCCGCACGCGTTCGGCCAGTAATGGGCCACACACACCAACCAATGCGACCGCTGCCGCGAATTGCGCGAACGCAACGGCGGGAACGTGCGTTGCATCCCACGCAGCCCCGGAGAGGAGCGAGCCGAGAAACGCAACGGAATAGCCGATCGTGAACACGCCGGCCGACGTGCGCGCGACTTCGCCGGCCGGCGCGAGCAGCGGCGGGAGCGCGAAACTGAGCGCGAGCACATACGCCCCGCAAAACCCGATCGCGGCCGCGGCGACGACTTCGCCTGGTCCGTCGAACCGCACGAACGCGACGATCGAAACCGCGAGTAAGGCCGCAATCGCGAGCGACGGTTCGGGCCGCGCCAAGGCACGCGCCGGCAAGAAGCCGAGCGCGAACGTTGCAGGCAATTGTCCGACGTTCAGCGCCGTCAACACCGCAAACACGAGACCGGGCTCGCCTTTCGCATTGAGGTAATCGGGCATGAATGCATTCGCGCCGAAATATGCGGCGCTCGCGGCCGCTTGCAGCAGTCCGATCTCCCACACGCGGCGGTCGCGAAAGTTCGGCACCCACGTGCGGCTTTGCGGCGTCTCGACGGGCGCTTCGCCGCGTAACAGAAATCCGACGGCGATCGCGGTAAGCGCGACGATCGCGCCCCACACCGCAAAACTCGCGCTCCAGCTTCCGCGCACGAGCGGGATGACGAGCGGCAGCGTCAGCGAGGCTGCGATCGCTTCGCCCGCCAGCAGCGCATTCGACCAAATTCCCGTCGCGAATGCGACGCGCGTTGGAAACCATTCGCGCGCAAGGGTTGGAAACGTCGGCTGAATCAACGCGATGCCGAGCCCCATGACGAACGTCGCCGCCAGCAGCATGGCAAGCGACGGTCCGGCGCCGCGCAGGCCCGACGAGATCGCGATCACCCACATGCCCGCGACGAGCGCGCGCCGCGCTCCGATCCGCGAAACGAGCAGCGAGCCGAAAATAGAAGAGCCCGCCAGCATCAACACCGGCAAGTTCGTGACGCGCGCAACTCCCGTGGCATTCAAATGAAGGTCGCGGTGGATGGCGAGCATGACGGGTGGAACCGCAAGCAGCGTCAACCGCAAGTCGAGACCGGCCAGCCACAAGACGATCGCTCGCGACGACATTAGCGGGTCAGCGTTCGACCGCCGCCGGTTTTACGCGCGAACTACGGCGAGTCGCAGGGCGGATGGCCGCAGTCGCACACGTCGTGCTCTTCGCGGTTTTCGGCTTCGTTACGGCAATAATCGGTGCAATACGCGGGCAGCGGATCGCTGCCGGCGTCGTCCAGCGACGAGCTGACCATGCAGCGGCACGCATTGTGCGCGCACTCGAGCGTTTCTGAAGCCATAGGCGCTTCTTACCCGCATCGCGCAATCTTCGCACGTGCGAGCCGTCGTCACCCGCGTTTTGGAAGCACGCGTTGAAGTAGCTGGAACGGTCGTCGGGGCGATCGCTCAAGGCGTGCTTGTCCTGCTCGGCGTCGGGATCGACGACCGCCCCGAAGACGCAGCCGCGCTCGCGCGAAAAATCCGCGACTTGCGCATCTTTCGCGATGCGGAGGGCGCGATGAACCTGGGCTTAGTGGAGGCAGGCGGCGGCGCGCTCGTGGTCTCGCAATTCACGCTCTACGGGGACGCGCGAAAAGGCCGGCGGCCCTCCTTCATCGCGGCCGCGCCGCCCGAGCGGGGCCGGGAACTCTACGAACGCTTCGTAGCCGCCCTGCGGGAGCTCGGAACGACCGTCGCTACGGGCGAGTTCGGGGCGACCATGCTCGTGGCGTCGGTCAACGACGGCCCCGTGACGATCCTCATCGATACCGAAAAGACGTTTTAGACGGGCGAGAGCTGCCAGGGAACTTTACTTTGTAGCGCAAAGCAAACGCGGTGGAAGTTCGGCAAGCGATGGCGGACCTGGCCGAGGTACGCGGCCGCCTAGCGACGATCCAGCGGTTCGACGGTTATTCCAGCGCCGCCGCAATCGCGAGCGGCGTCGTAGCGCTCGGAGCCGGGGTCGTGCAGTTGATCGTCGCGCCGCACCCGCGCGGCGCGGACGATGTGCGCGCGTACGCTACCATCTGGCTCGTCTGCTTGGTCGTCGCGCTGATCTTGAACTACGGCGCGATCTTGGCCTGGCACACGCGCAATCGCGGAATGCAGGCCGACGCGCAGTTTCGCACGGTGGGCATGAGCATTCTGCCCGCGCTCGCTGCCGGAGGCGTGATCACGATTGCGCTGATGATGCGCGGACTCGTCGGCTTGCTGCCGGGAATGTGGTGCGCAACCTACGCGCTCGGTCTGTTCGCTTCGCGCGCGCTCGTGCCGCGCGAGGTCGTTGCGGTCGCCGTATATTTCGGCGCCGTCGGCGCGGCCTTGTTGCTCGTTCCGGCGATCGATCCGCTCGCGTGGTGGACGATGCCGTTTGCATTCGGCATCGGGCAGATCGCGATCGGTGAGATCGTTCGGCGCGACGGGAGCGTGCGCGCGTGAAATCGCAGGCGCCGTTCGCGTACGATGGGCTGGAGCGCATTTTTCACGAGCGCGGCAGGCTGGCCGTCTGCTCCTGTTTGATCGCAAAGCCTGAGGGCATGAGCTTTACGGCGCTGCAAGATGCCTGCGCGCTGACGGACGGAAATTTGAATCGTCACCTCCACGCGCTCTCGGAAACCGCCGTGGTCAGCCTCGAACGCGTTCGCGGCTCGGGCCGGCCGACCACGATCGTCAAGATCACCGAAGTCGGCCGCGCCCGGTTCTTAGCATACATCGACGCACTCGAAGCAATCGTGCGCGCCGTGCACGACGGCGAACGTTCGGCCGAACCGAACGCGCTGCGCTTGGCGACGTCCTCGTGATTTCACGCGCACGTCCCGCGCCCGACGCACCGGCGCGCGTCCGTCACGTCGCGATCATCATGGACGGCAACCGCCGCTGGGCACGCGAGCGCAATCTCCCGTCGATCGAGGGTCATCGGGTGGGCGCCCGCGTGCTGCGCGAAGTCGCGCAGTCTGCCGGGCGGCTCGGCATCGAGATACTCACCGTGTTCGCGTTTTCCGAGGAAAATTGGAAGCGCGCGCCCTCGGAAGTCGCGCTGCTGATGGCGTTGATGGCCGACTTTGCGTCGTCCGAACGGGACGCGCTGGCCGCGGCCGGGATCCGCGTGCGGGTCATCGGCCGCGCCGACCGCCTGCCTGATGCTACCGCCCGCGCGCTCGACGAGCTCGTCGCCGCAACCGCCGGCAATACAGGGGTGTTGCTCAATTTGGCCATCGACTACGGCGCCCGTACCGAGCTCAGCGACGCGATGCGGGCACTTGCGACCGACGTCCGCAACGGACGACTCGCGCTCGAGGCCATCGACGACGATACGCTGTCGCGCTACCTCTACACGGCGGGCCTCCCGGACCCCGATCTGCTGATCCGCACGGGCGGAGAGCTGCGTCTGTCGAACTTCCTCTTGTACCAAATCGCCTATACCGAACTGTGGTCGACACCGAACCACTGGCCGAGCTTCGACGCGCACGCGCTCGCGGATGCGGTCGGAGCCTTCGCCAATCGTCAGCGCCGCTTCGGCTCCTAACCGAAAAGACTTCATTTTGAGCACGCGCCCCGATATCCGTAACCTCGCAATCATCGCCCACGTCGACCACGGCAAGACGACCCTCGTCGACGCCATGCTGCGGCAAAGCGGCGTCTTTCGCGAGGGTCAAGTCCTGACGACGCGCGTCATGGACTCGAATCCTCTCGAACGCGAACGCGGCATCACGATCCTGGCCAAGAACACGGCGGTCCGTCACGGCGACATCAAGTTCAACATCGTGGATACGCCGGGCCACGCGGATTTCGGCGGCGAGGTCGAGCGCGGCTTGCAAATGGTGCAAGGCGTGCTGCTGTTGGTGGACGCGGCCGAAGGCGTCATGCCGCAGACCCGGTTCGTCTTGCGCAAAGCGCTCGAACTCGATCTGCGCGCGATCGTCGTCATCAACAAGATCGACCGTAAGGACGCGCGCGCGGCCGAAGTCGTCAACGAGGTTTTCGACCTGTTCATCGAACTCGGCGCGAGCGACGAACAAGCCGACTTCGCGATTATCTATACGAACGCCAAAGCCGGCGTAGCGAAACGCAATCTCGAGGACGAGAGCAGCGACCTCGAGCCGCTCTTCGAAACGATCGCAAGCCACGTCCCCGAAGCGCCGAGCGAAGAAGGCCCCTTCCAGATGCTCATCTCGGCGATCGACCACAATAAGTACGTCGGGCGCATCGGCATCGGGCGCGTGTTTCGCGGAGCGTCGAAGATCAACTCGCCGATCGCCAAGGTTTCGCGTGAAGGCACCGTCGAGACAGGCCTTCGCCTAACGAAATTGCTGATCTTCGCCGGACTCGAACGCGTCGACGTCGAGGAAGCGTCGGCCGGAGACATCGTGTGCGTGTCGGGCATCGAAGGCCTCAACATCGGCGATACGATCGCCGACGCTGCGGCGCCCGAGGGCATCCGCGCGGTCGCCGTGGACGAGCCGACGGTCTCCATGTTCTTTATGGTCAACACCTCGCCGTTCGCGGGCAAAGAAGGCAAGTTTCTCACGTCGCGGCAGATTCGCGAGCGTTTGCACCGCGAGTTGGAGTCCAACGTGGCACTCCGCGTCGAGGACACCGGCAGCGCGGACACGTTCGAAGTCCGCGGCCGCGGCGAACTGCATCTCTCGATCCTGATCGAGACGATGCGGCGCGAAGGCTACGAACTCGCGGTCTCCAAACCGCAGGTGATCCTCACCGAACGCAACGGCGTCCGCTGCGAGCCTGTCGAGTACGTCGTGATCGACGTGCGCGAAGAATATTCGGGGCCCGTGATCGAGGCGCTCGGCAAACGCAAGGCGATCATGTCCAACATGATCATGATGGGCGAGACCCGTAGGCTCGAATACACGATGCCGACGCGCGCCATCTTCGGCCTGCGCGGGGAATTGCTGACGCTCTCGCGCGGCACGGCCGTCATGTCGCACACGTATTACGACCACCAGCCGTGGAGCGGCGAAATTCCCGGTCGTGCGACCGCAGCGCTCGTCGCGAGCGAAACGGGCACCTCGACCGGCTATGCACTGATGGGCCTCGAGGCGCGCGGCCGGTTCTTTATCGGGCCCGGCGAGGACATCTACGAGGGCATGGTCGTCGGCCGTTCCAACGACGAATTCGACGTCGCGCTCAACGTCGTCCGCGCCAAGAAGTTGACGAACATGCGCGCGTCGGGTTCGGACGAAAACGTCAAGCTCGCGCCGCCCGAAGATGTCTCGCTCGAACGCGCGATCGAGTTCATCGAAGACGACGAGCTGGTCGAAGTGACGCCCAAGGCGATCCGCATTCGCAAGCGCGTTCTCAACGAAACCGAACGGCAGCGCATGCGCAAGCGCGAGCGCGCTTTCGCCTAAACGAAACGGAGTGACGGCTATGCGGCTTTCCGGCTCTTGGTTCGCCCTCGCGCTGCTGGTTGTGCCGGCCGCCGTCGTCGCGCAGCCCGCCGGCTGGTCGGTCACCGCGCCGACCCGTCACGAGATCGACGCCGCCTGCGACGGCTACGCGAAGGCGCCCGGACTCACCACGTACCGGATGACGCGTTACTCGACCGAAGGCACGTCGAAAGGCCCGTGGTACGCGAGCGACGACAAGCGGAACGAAAAGTTGATGGGCAATCAAAAGGCGGTCGAATACGATTTGGTGACCGTTCGGACACGCGGACCGCACGTTGTGACGGCCGAGATGGCGACCGCTTCGGTCACAGGCGACGGCAGCAACACCAACGGCTACTGTTTCATCGGCGGAAAGCTCGTGCGCGGCACGGCCGACGTGCTCGACGTCAGCCAAGACATGTCGTGGTCGCGCGTTCGCTACTTTGACGGCGCAACCGTCGTCGCGGAGAAGCTGACGCCCAAGAGCCTGGCGCCCAAACGCTCGGGCCCGCTGCCCGCACCGCCCGCGGAAGCGCTCGCGATCCCGCGCTACGCGACGCCCGAGAAACTACCGTTTTTCGCGGCCTTCCAAAAAGCGCGCGCCGGAACGCTGCCGCCGCTGAAATTTCCCGCTTAACGGAGCGCGCCGAGCTCCGGTAGCTGGGGCAAGCCCGCCGTGAACGTCAGCTCGCCTTTGTTCTGGTCGTAGTCCACTAAGACGTTTTGACCGTCTTTGACGTCGCCGGCGAGAATGCGCCGCCCGAGCGGCGTTTCGAGTTCCTTTTGCACCGCACGCTTGAGCGGTCGCGCGCCGTACACAGGGTCGTAGCCCGCCTTCACCAGGTGCCGCCGCGCGTTTTCGGAGACGTCCAGTGCGATGCGCCGGTCCGCCAGCCGTTTGCGCAGGCGGTCGAGTTGGATCTCCACGATCCGTTCGAGTTGTTCTTCTCCGAGCGCCGTGAAGACGACGATCTCATCCACCCGATTGAGAAACTCCGGCCGGAAGGCGCGCCGCAACTCGTCGAGCACGGTAGCCCGCATGACCGCGTAGCCGGCCCCACCGCTTCCCTGGTAATCCAGGATGCGATGGCTGCCGATGTTCGAGGTCATGATCAGGATGGTGTTCTTGAAATCCACCGTGCGGCCCTGACCGTCGGTCAAGCGGCCGTCGTCGAGGATCTGCAAAAACACGTTGAAGATTTCCGGCGCGGCCTTCTCGATTTCGTCGAACAGTACGACCGAATAGGGACGGCGCCTCACGGCTTCGGTCAGTTGGCCGCCCTCTTCGTAGCCGACGTAGCCGGGCGGCGCGCCGATCAATCGCGCGACCGAATGTTTCTCGCCGTATTCGGACATGTCGATGCGAATCATCGAGCGTTCATCGTCGAACAGGTACGCCGCGAGCGCGCGCGCGAGTTCGGTCTTGCCGACCCCGGTCGGTCCGAGAAAGATGAACGAGCCGATCGGACGGTTGGGATCCGAGAGTCCCGACCGCGACCTGATCACGGCCTCGGCGACGGCCGTGACCGCTTCGTCTTGACCGATCACGCGCTTGTGCAACTCTTCGTCGAGCCGCAACAGCTTGCGCATTTCGCCTTCCATCAACTTTGCAACCGGGACGCCCGTCCAGCGGCTGACGACGGCAGCGATGTCGTCCTCGTCCACCTCTTCCTTGAGCAAGCGGGGCTTGCCGTCCGACGATAGCGCCGCTTCGGCCGCCCGCAGTTCTTTCTCCAAGCCGGCGAGCGTGCCGTAGCGCAGCTCCGCCGCGCGGTTGAGATCGTACTGGCGTTCGGCGTGTTCGATTTCGGTCTTGGTCGTTTCGATCTGCTCGCGCAGGGAACGCAATTTGCCGACCGCTTCTTTTTCAGCTTGCCAGCGCGCGCGAATGCCGTCGCTTTCGGCGCGAAGATTTGCGAGTTCGCTCTCTATGCGTTCGAGCCGGTGCTTCGAGCCTTCGTCGGTTTCTTTCTTGAGCGCCTCACGCTCGATCTCGAGTTGCATGATGCGGCGCGACGCTTCGTCGAGTTCGGCCGGCATCGAGTCGATCTCCGTGCGCAACTTCGCGGCCGCCTCGTCCATGAGATCGATCGCTTTATCCGGCAAGAAACGGTCGGTGATGTAGCGTTGGGAGAGCGTCGCCGCGGCGACGAGCGCCGAGTCCTTTATGCGGACGCCGTGATGGACTTCGTAGCGCTCGCGCAAACCGCGTAAGATGGAAATGGTATCTTCGACGCTGGGCTGATCCACGAACACCGGCTGGAAACGCCGCTCGAGCGCAGCGTCCTTTTCGATGTACTTGCGATACTCGTCGAGCGTCGTCGCACCGATCATGTGCAATTCGCCCCGCGCCAGCATCGGCTTGAGGATGTTGCCCGCATCCATCGAACCTTCGGTCTTGCCCGCACCGACGACGTTGTGCAATTCGTCCACGAACAGCACGATTCGTCCCTCGGAACTCGTGACGTCTTTGAGCACGGCCTTGAGGCGCTCTTCGAACTCGCCGCGATACTTGGCCCCGGCGATCAACGCGCCCATGTCGAGCGAAACGAGGCGCCGGTCCTTCAAACTTTCGGGGACGTCGCCGCGCACGATGCGCTGCGCCAAGCCTTCGACGATGGCCGTCTTGCCGACGCCCGGTTCGCCGATCAGGACGGGGTTGTTTTTCGTGCGGCGCGAGAGCACTTGTACGACGCGCCGGATCTCTTCGTCGCGCCCGATGACGGGATCGAGTTTGTTCGCTTCCGCCAGACGCGTCAGGTCTTGACCATAGCGCTCGAGCGACTGATAAGTGCCTTCGGGGTTGGCCGACGTCACGCGCTGATTGCCGCGGACCTCGCGCAGCGCCGTCATCAACTTTTCGCGGCTCGCGCCGCTGTCTCGCAGCGCCTTTCCCGCCGCGCCCGTATCCTCGAGCAGCGCGAGCAGCACGTGCTCGACGGAGACGTAATCGTCCGTCAATTTCTGGGCTTCGTCGCCCGCCTGCACCAGCATGCGGCTCGCGCGCGGCGAAAATTGCGGTTGCACGTCGCCGCTGCCGGTCATGCGCGGCAACCGGGAAACCGCTTCCTCAGCGCGGCGGGTCACGTCGGACGCGGTGATCCCGGACTTCGTCAAGAGCGGCTCGACGATCCCTTGGTCGGCCTCGAGCAGCGCGGCTAGCACGTGTTCGGGCTCGACGCTCGGATTGCGCTCGCGCAGAGCGCGGGTGTACGCGGCATTGAGCGCTTCGCGAACGCGCTCCGTCATTTTTTCAGCGTTCATCGCCCATCATAACCACACGGCAGGCCACCTGCGTTGCAGAACGTACCTCTCCGGACAGCCGCCGAAAGGACCTCTGCAGTGACCCGAGCGCGCCCCTTCCT
>JACRTZ010000159.1 GCA_014304965.1 Vulcanimicrobiota bacterium
ACATGTCTTCGGGCAACGCGACGACGACCGGCCCCGGCCGGCCGGAGAGCGCCGTTGCGAACGCGCGCGTCACGAGTTCGGGAACGCGCGCCGGATCGTCGATCTGCACGGCCCACTTTGCAAGGCCGCCGAAGACGCGCGGCACGTCTATTTCTTGAAAAGCTTCGCGACCGGACATCGAGCGCGCAACCTGCCCGACGAACAGAATGACGGGCGTCGAATCTTGCATCGCCGTGTGAATGCCGATGCTGGCGTGCGTCGCACCCGGACCGCGCGTCACGAAGGCGACGCCCGGACGGCCGGTCAGCTTGCCGTACGCGTCGGCCATATTGGCGGCCGCCGCTTCGTGCCGGCAGACGATCGTGCGAATCTGCGGCGTGTCGTGCAGTGCGTCGAGCGCCGCGAGATAGCTTTCGCCGGGAACGCAATAGATCGTATCGGTTCCGTTGATGGCAAGCGCGTCAACGAGGAGGCGTCCTCCGGTACGCTTCGTCCCGGCGCTCATCGGACCGGAGCCTCGCCGCGGCATCCGACCAGAAAATCAAAGTCCGCGCCGCGATCGGCTTGCATCACGTGACGCCGGTAGAGTTCCGTATAGCCACCGCCGCTCGTCCCGTTCCGCGTTATTGCGGCTCGCGTCGCCGCACGCGAACGAAGCTCGGCGTCCCCGACTCCGAGTTCCAAACGTCGCTCCGGGACGTCGAGTTCGATCGCGTCGCCATCGCGCACGAAGGCAAGCGGACCGCCGGCAGCCGATTCCGGAGCGACGTGCAAGACGACCGTTCCGTAGGCCGTTCCGCTCATGCGTGCGTCGGAGATCCGAACCATGTCCTTGACGCCGGCCGCGATTAATTTGCGCGGGAGCGGAAAGTTCCCGACCTCCGGCATCCCGGGATAGCCTTGCGGGCCCGCGCCCTTGAGAACGAGCACGCAATCTGCGTCCACGTCGAGCGCCGGGTCGTCAATGCGCGCGAGATAATCATCGATATCTTCAAAAACGACCGCGCGGCCGTGATGACGCATGAGTGCGGGCGTCGCGGCGGAGGGTTTGATCACCGCACCGTTCGGTGCGAGGTTGCCGCGCAGCACCGCAATCCCCGCGCCTTCGGCCAGCAACGGCTGCGCGCGCTCGCGAATGACCTCGCGATTCCAGCACGCGGCCTCCGCGCTGCCGGCGACGAGCGATACGCCCGAAACCGTCGCCGGCCCGTCGTGTAAGAGGTCGCCGAGTTCGCGTACCACCGCCGGCACGCCGCCTGCCGCAAAGAACTCTTCCATCAGATACGCACCGGACGGCTTGAGGTTCACGAGCAGCGGAACGTCGCGGCCGATCCGGTCGAAGTCCTCGAGGTCGAGCGGAACCCCGACCCGCCCCGCGAGCGCGAGCAAGTGGACGACTGCATTGGTCGAGCCGCCGATCGCGACGTTGACGCGGATGGCATTTTCAAAGGCCTGGCGCGTCATCACGTGCGAGGGCCGCACGCCTTCGCGAATCAGCTCGACGATGCGGCGGCCGCTGCGCTGCGCGAGCGCGTAACGGCGCGAATCGACCGCGGGAATCGCCGCGTTGCCCGCGAGCGTCATGCCGAGGGCTTCGGCGACGCTTGCCATCGTAGATGCGGTGCCCATCGTATTGCAATGGCCGGTACTGCGCGCAAAGGCGAGTTCGAGTTCGTCCCACTCGGCAGGGCTCATGCGTCCGGCTTTTACTTCGTCTTGAAAACGCCACAAGTCGGTCCCCGAGCCGACGATTTCCCCGCGAAAAGTGACGTTAAGCATCGGTCCGCCGGTGACCATGATGGCAGGAAGGTCCACGCTCGCCGCGCCCATCAGTTGGGCGGGCGTGGTCTTGTCGCAACCCGCGAGCAATACGACGCCGTCGATCGGGTTGCCGCGGATGGATTCTTCGACGTCCATGCTCATGAGGTTGCGGTAGAACATCGTCGTGGGCCGCATCAGCGTCTCGCCGAGCGACATCGTCGGAAACTCGACCGGCAAACCTCCGGCTTCAAACACGCCGCGCTTCACCGATTCGGCTAGGCGGCGCAAGTGCAAATTGCACGGCGTCAATTCGGACCACGAATTGCAGATGCCGACGATCGGTCTTCCGTCGAACTCGTCCGGCGGAAACCCCTCTTTGTTCATGAACACGCGATGCGGCCACGCCGGCTTGCCGTCTGCGTGCGCGAACCAGCGCTTGCTGCGCGATGGGGTCGAGGCAGGCGTCATGGGCGTCCCTTCTCAGGCGAGCGTCATACCCCCGCCCGTCGCTGGAGTTAGGCGTGGCGCGGCTTTGGGCACACCGGCGTTATGGATGAAGCACCTTACGAATGCGCGATCGTCGGCGGCGGCGTCGCTGGGCTGAGCGCGGCGCTCGTGCTTGGCCGCGCCCGTCGCAGAACGATCGTCGTGGACGAAGGGCATCCGCGCAACGAGACGGTGGTGCACGCTCACGGACTCCTGACGCGCGACGGCATCGCACCGAACGAATTACTCGAGATCGCGCGGCGGGACGTCGAGCGCTATCCCGACGTGCGCTTCCTTCGCGGTCGCGTTGAGGCGGTGCAATCGGTCGAGTCCCTTTTTCGCGTGGACGTTTCCGGCGCCGCATTCATCGAGGCACGGCGGCTCTTGCTCGCGATCGGCGTTCGGGACGAGCGCCCGCCGATCGATGGGCTGGAAGCGCTTTGGGGCAAGAGCGTGTTTACCTGTCCGTTTTGCGATGGCTACGAATATCGCGACCGGCCGATTGCGGTGCTCGGCTGCGCGAACGACGCCGTGCATCTGGCGCAAGAATTGTACCGTTGGAGCCGCGACATTGTGGTGCTCTGTCCTGAGGGCGCCGCGACGTTACCTGAGGCCGAACGCGCCTGGCTGGACGCTGCCGGCGTAACGATGCGTCACGAGCCGGTGCGCGCGTTGAATGGTGGCGAAGGACGTCTCCATACGATTGAGTTTACGGACGGCTCCGGTCTCGAACGCGACGCGCTCTTTCTCTGCGCGGCGCTGCAGCCCGCCTTCGACTTGCCGCAACGTCTGGGTTGCGAGCTCGATGCGGAGAACCGAATCGTGGTGGACGATTGCCACAAGACGAGCGTCCCGCACTGTTACGCGGCCGGCGACGTCGTGACGCGACGTCACCAACTGAGCACGGCGATTGCGAGCGGCGCGCAGGCCGCGATTTCGGTCAACGACGACCTGGTGGAAGAAGAGGTTCGCGCTATGGTCCGACGACGATAACGCCGATTTGACCGCTACCGAGGTGGTAGCCGCAGCCGTAGAAATAGTGGCCGACGCGTTTGGCGACGAAAACCTGCGACTTGCCGCCGTGAGCGGCAACGTTGCCGGTGCTCCATTCGCTGGCATTGATGATGCTGCCGTGACGTTTCGTAAAGTCTCCGGCGAGCTTATAATGGTCCGGAACCTCTTGCCCCGTATAGGCG
>JACRTZ010000196.1 GCA_014304965.1 Vulcanimicrobiota bacterium
GGGCTGTTCGGGTCCTTCTTGCGTGTTGTTCAACAGCGCGTCGGGGTCGGCCAGCGAATCGAGCGCAACGTTCGTCGGACGCTTGGAGCGCAAGCGGTTCCTCGTCACGTTTAACGTGATCGTATACAGCCAAGGTTGCAGGCGCAGCTCGCGCCGCTGTTCGTCGCTCATCTTGCCGAGCGCGCGAAAAGCGCGGACGAACGCGTCTTGCACGATCTCCTCGGCGTCTTCGCGGTTGCCCGTCATGCGCAGTGCGAAACCGTACAGGCGACGCTGAAAGTCATCGACGATCCGCTCGAAGGTTTCCGTGGATGGAATGGGCTCGCTGCGCGGAGGCGACGGCGTAACGACGGCCGGCTTCCGCTCGGCGGTGCTCCCTCGAGGGACCACGCGATACTCCTGATCGAGGAGTGGTGCGAGGGCGCTCACGTGCGCCTCAACCGCTCCCTGGGGGATAAGGTTTCGCTTATTCCGTTACGCCGCGCTCGGAACCCCGCCTCAGCGCCGGGACCGGGAGGCGGTGTCGGCAGCCGTGGGCTCGTCGGCTCGGATGGTGCGCCGATAAACGATGGTCACCGGGTCGTTGCCCGACCGGTTCGAGACGTTTCCCGTAATCGTCACGGTCGCGTCGAGCGCCACGAGCAGCGCCGTCTCGGCGTCATAGTAGGCGGTCCCGCGCATGGTAATCTGGCCCGCCAAGGTAAGCCCCGGCCGGTCGGGCAGGGCGCCGCGCATGCGGCCGCCCGCCTCAAAGCTCACGCCGATCGAGTGGTGCGCGCCGATCGTGCCGTTCCCAATGCGCTCGAGACGGCCGTGGAGCGTGGCCCCGGTGAACGGCGACGGGAAGTCAAACGGGAGCGTCCCGCGCATCGTCCGGAGATCTTTGAGCGTGGCGGCGTCGAGTTGTGCCGCAAACGGCTGGTTGAGCACCGTTAGGTTATCGGGATCGCGATCGGCCGAAGCAATTTGCTCGCCCGCCGCCGACAGGTCGCTCACGTACTCGGCGGAGGCCTCGGTCGCGGCGCCCTGGTCGTCGCGCACGTAGCGAACGCTCGCGCGGTAGCGCATCGTCCGGCCGTTGCGAGAGATCGTCAAAATCTGGGAACCCTTGTACTGCGTCTCACTCTTGATGTCGCCCGCGCCGATAGAGAAACTGTCACGACCAGCGACGACGTACCGCTGCTCGGCGGCCTCGGCAGCGCTCGCATCCCAGCCCAAAGCCAGGATCATACAAGCTGCAAATGCCGTCGGCAAACGCCCCACGTAAGCGGAACGTGAATGGAGTAGGCGTGGTTTCACTTCTCCGTCCTCACGTGCGAGGCGCCGAGCGGCCGCCGAAGAAGGACCGTGCCGTGATGAAGCTGCGCGCCGCGGGGGCCGCGATCGCGCTCGCGCTGCTCTGCGGAACGCTGCAAACGTTGCCCGCGGCCGGCGAAACCGCCGGCGCCGGCGGTTCGGCCGAGACGACAGCCGTTTCGACGACCCTCGAAAAGTTGTACGCGACCGCATACGACGAGGCGATCAACCGCCATGCGAGCGTCAAAGGTGACGGCACGACCTACGTTTCGTCCGGCGACATCAACGCCGAGTGGCTGCGCGATGCGGCGGCGACGATGCAGCCGTACATTGCCTTGTCGTCCACCGACGAACACATACATTCGGTTTTGCGCGGCGTGATCGCGCGCATGGCGCGCTGCATTTTGATCGATCCTTACGCGAACGCTTTTTGGTCGGATTACCGCGTTGCCGAGCGCAAATTTGAAATAGATTCGCTGCTGTATCCGATTTGGTTCGCCGACGAATACTGGCGCCAAACCGGAGACGCTTCGATCTTTACGGGCCAGGTCAACCGTGCGTTCGAACGCGCGCTGGCGGTCTTGCGCACCGAGCAGCACCACGACCCGCACAACGGCTTCCGGCATCCCGAAATGTTCAAGGGCGTGGGGCGTCCCGTGAAGTTCACGGGCATGGTCTGGACCGCGTTCCGGCCGTCCGACGACGCGGCGTACTACGGATTCAACATCCCCGAAAACATGTTTGCGGTCAAGGTACTGCAGCGCTTGGCAACCATCGAGCGTCGCGTCTACCGCAACGAGCGCGACGCGCAGAACGCGTGGGGCCTCAGCGTCGAAATTCAGCGTGGCGTCGAGCAGCACGGGACCGTGAACCTCGCGGGATTCGGCAAGATCTATGCCTACGAAGTCGACGGGCGCGGTCATGCGAACCTCATGGACGACGCCAACGTGCCGTCGCTGCTCTCGATACCCTATTTCGGATATCTTTCAAACGACGACAGAGCTTACCAAGCGACGCGACAGTTCGTGTTGTCGAAGCGCAACCCGTACTATTACACCGGCAAGTACGCGAGCGGCGTCGGCAGCCCGCACACGCCGCGCGGCAACGTGTGGCCGCTCGCGCTGGTCGTTCAAGCGCTCACCTCGAGCGATCCGAAAGAGTACGACCGCGTGATGGGGTACATCGCGAACTCCGACGTCGGCGACCACCGCCTGCACGAGTCGTTCAATGCGAATTGGCCCGAGTCGTACACGCGCGACGACTTCGCGTGGCCGAACGCCCTCTACGCCGAATTGATGCGCCGCGGCCGGCCGTAAGGCCGAACTCGGCGCGTCTACAAAACTTTCGAGAGGAACGCTTTCGTGCGCGCCGCTTGCGGGTTCTCAAACACGCTGCGCGGCGGGCCTTCTTCGACGATCACGCCGCCATCCATAAAGACCAGATGCGTGCCGACTTCGCGCGCAAAGCCCATTTCGTGGGTGACGCAAATCATCGTCGTGTGCTCGTGCGCGAGATCGCGCATGACGGCTAGCACTTCACCGGTGATCTCCGGGTCGAGCGCGGAGGTCGCTTCGTCGAAGAGCATAACCTTGGGCTCCATCGCGAGCGCGCGAGCAATCGCGACGCGTTGCTGCTGGCCGCCGGAAAGCTCGGACGGGCATTGCGCGGCCTTTTCCTTGAGGCCGACTTTGGTGAGCAGCTTCATCGCCAAGTCGTCGGCTTGAGCGGCCGGCAGGTTGCGGACTTTTTTCGGCGCGAGCGTGACGTTCTGCAGTACCGACATGTGCGGAAAGAGGTTGAACTGTTGAAACACCATACCGACCCGCCGCCGCAGGTCCACGTCTTTGACGTGAGGGTCCGTCACCGATAAGCCGTCCACCCAGACTTCGCCGCCGTCGATGTCGATCAGACGGTTGATGCAGCGCAAGACCGTCGATTTTCCGCTTCCGGAGGGCCCGATGATGCAACACACGTCGCCGGGGTTCACCGCGAGGTTGATGTCTTTGAGTACTTCGTTCGTACCGAAGGCTTTGCGGACGTGCGACATCGTCACCATCGCCGTGTTGGTCGTCATGCCAGTCTCTTTTCGAGCCGCTGCGAGAGCAGCGAGATCGGGTAGTTGA
>JACRTZ010000297.1 GCA_014304965.1 Vulcanimicrobiota bacterium
ACCCCCATCTTCGAGTTTAGAAGACTCGTGCCTTATCCATTAGACCACGGGCGCGAACCCGGGCGTCGTTCGCGGCGGTCGCTGCTTTCCTTCTCAACGTAAGCAAAAGCGACGCTCCTTTCGGAGCGCCGCTCGTGGTTGCGATGAAGTGCGGGCTACTCTTTGGTCAGGTTTCGAGCGTCGCGCTTGGTGACATCCACCTCGGCTTCGACGCGGTTCTTGCCTTCGTTCCACATCGATCCCAAGTTTTCGCCAACGGTCATTTGATCGCCGGCGACTTCACGCTTCGCGTGCTCCGCGTCGGCCGCGCCGCGGTGACCCACTTCGCTCAGCGTGTCCTTCGCGTCGTGCAGCTTGTCTTTCACCTCGTCGCCGAGCTTGTCGAGACCCTCTTTCAGACCCATAGACCCTCCTTCTGTTTGCTCTTTATACCCCGATTGGGCGGCTAAAAACCGAATGCGCGGCAGCTTGGCAGCTAACGTATCCGTGCGTGTCGCTGCACTAACGCATCGTGCATGTCGGCCGCTCTCATCCATCCGTGGATTCCGCGGCACTAACGCATCCGTGCGTGTCGGGATGACAGGACTTGAACCTGCGACCTCACGCTCCCAAAGCGCGCGCTCTACCAAGCTGAGCTACATCCCGGCGCTAAGCGTTTCTTGGAAGCTCTATCGTAATCCGTTCGAGAAGCGTGCGGACGGCGCGGCCGCGGTGGCTGACGTTGTTCTTCTCTTCTTCCGGCAACTCGGCGAACGTGCGTCCCGCCGGCTCGTACACAAAGAGCGGGTCGTAGCCGAACCCTTCTGCGCCGCGCACGCGCTCGCCGATCACACCGTCCACGTGCTCTTCGACCGACAATCGAGAACCGCCGGTGTAGATATATGCGAGCGCGCACACGAACCGGGCACGCCGATCAGCAGAACCCGACGCCGCAATCTCCGCGAGCAACTGTGTCCGTCGCGAAGCCCACGTCGCGCTTGGTCCGCCATAGCGCGCCGACAACACGCCAGGCCGGCCGCCGAGCGCCGCGACTTCGAGGCCGGAATCGTCCCCCAGCACCGCGCCGGCAATGCCGGCGGTGCGAAGCTGCTCCGCCAAAGCGCGCGCTTTCAACGCCGCGTTTTCGGCGTACGACGCCGAACCTTCTTCGGGCTCCGCGTATCCGTCGAACCTCACCGGCTCAAAGTTTGAACCCGCAAGGAGCTGCTGGAACTCGCGAACCTTCCCAGCGTTCCTGGTCGCCAGGTACAGCTTGCGCATCGCGACCCTAAGCTAGTCGCGAACCACGCGCGCGTTGACCTGATAGCTCGTCCCGCGAAACAGCGCCAGCACGGCGCCGCTCGCGCCCGTCACCGTGACGTCGTACGTCCCGGTCCGATTCGACTTGACCCGCTCCTCGCATACCGCGGCCAGCCTATCCCCTTCGCGTGCCGGCGCCGCGAACGAAATCGAACACTGCAAAGCAACGTTGACGTGATTGCGGGCATTGCACGCATACGCGAACGCCGTGTCCGCCAGCGTGAAGATATATCCGCCGTGGCAGAGGTCGTGGCCGTTGAGCATTCGTTCCGCCACCGTCATCTCGCAGCGCGCGTAGCCGGCGCGAACCTCGATGATCTCGATCGCGAGGTCGCGCGCCACCCGATCGCGCGCGTACATGGCCGCCACGACGCGCTCGACGGCCGGTTCGCTTTCGGCCCCGCCGCTCACGACGGCTTCGATGGCGAGCGCACGATGACGCGAACGGCCTTGGCCTCGTAGCGCGGCAGCGAACCTTCGGGCTGCACTTCGATCGCTACCCGAATGCCCAGGCGCGCGCGAATCGTCCGTTCGAGCGCATCGCGCACGTCGTCGCCGCTCATCGTTGCATCGGGCCGCCGTTCCACCGCGACGACCATCCGGTCGAGTACGCGATCCTCGCGGTCGATGTAGATCTGCCACGCTTCGTTGACGGTCGCATCGAGAGAGGCGATGCAGTCCTCGACCTGCGACGGAAAGACCATCGTGCCGCGCACTTTGAGCATGTCGTCAGTGCGCCCGATGATGCGCCCGATCAACGGAAACGCGCGGCGCCCGCAGCCGCAACCGAACGGATCGTCGGATAAGCGCACGAGATCGCGCGTACGCCAGCGAACGACGGGCGATGCTTCGCGGTCGAGCGTCGTAAACACGATCTCACCCGTTTCTCCGGGCGCCACCGGCTCGAGCGTCTGCGGGTCCACGATCTCGGTCAGGATCGTGTCTTCGTTGATCAGATGCATCTCGTCCGCGTCGTGCGAGAAACGGCACGAGATCGCGTGGTTCGGACCGCCGGATTCGGTCGAACCGTAGATGTTCTGCGCGACGAAACCCTCGGGCATTGCGGCCTCGAGTTCGTTGCGAAAGGCCGC
Source organism: Vulcanimicrobiota bacterium (assembly GCA_014304965.1). GTDB lineage: Bacteria > Vulcanimicrobiota > Vulcanimicrobiia > Vulcanimicrobiales > Vulcanimicrobiaceae > Cryoxeromicrobium > Cryoxeromicrobium davisii. Next base: position 2,391 of record JACRTZ010000297.1, read on the forward strand.
CGACACCGATTGGCCGCCAAACACGCCGAGGCGCAGCGTCCAGTCGCGCTTGGGTTCGATGCCTTGCGCTTTCGCGGCGTTGACCAGGGTCATCAGCCACAGCGGCGACATCGTGCACGACGTGTACGCATGATCGCGCAGCCACTGCACGACGGCGTCGGCGCGGCCGGGGCCGATGCCGAAGTTCGTACAGCCATAGGCCAAGAGCGCCCAATCCATGACCACGCCGCCGACCCAGAGCCCGTAACCATAGCCTTGATAGACGCGCTCGCCCGGCTCGACGCCGGCCGCGCGCAGCAAGCGCTTCATCTGGAAGGGCATCAGTTCGCGAACGTCCCGCTGGGTGTACCCGAACATCACCGGCAGACCCGTCGTTCCCGAGGTCGCGCAGAAACGCGCGACCTCGGGCATGTCAACCGTCAGAAACGGAAACGGGTAGCGCGCGCGCAGAACGGATTTCTCGAGCGTTCCCACGCGCGCGAGCGTTTCGCGGGACAGGTCGCCCGGCTTCATGCCGAAGGAAGCGAAGTGCTCGTTCCAACCCGCGTCCCGCGACAAACGCGCGCCGAGCGCGCGCAACTTGCGATCCTGCAGCGCTTCGAGCGCCGGGCGTTCGAGCGTTTCGATCTCGGGATGTTCGTACGTCATCGGCTGCGGCTGGGCTTGTGAAGGCCGAGCGGGTCGTCCTGCACGGATGCGTCCAGGGCGTGTTCTTTCGCGCGACCGTCCGCGACATCGCCCGCCGTCATCCTGGCATCTCCGGTTGGGTGCGTAACGCCGGCAGCGACGGGCTTGAGATGCACGTGGAGGGCGACGCGGAAGCGGTGGACGCCTTCGTTCATGACGTGTTGGCGAATCCGCCGCCGGCCGCCGAGGTCGAGCGAATCATTCGCACGGAGACCGAACCTGAAGCCGCTGCGGGGTTCGCGGTCCGTGACGACTGAGATTCGGCCGGCCTAGGAGCCTGTAGGCTTTGAGCGGATCGCAAGTGGCAACACGTTTGGCAGAGT
>JACRTZ010000139.1 GCA_014304965.1 Vulcanimicrobiota bacterium
GGCCAGACGATGAGGACTTTGCCCCCCGGCTGGTTTTGGACGACGACGAACGGCGCGCGAATCTGACCGTCGGATGCGAAGCGGATGTGGCCGCCCGGCAACACGGTGTCGCGAATGTCGATGTGCCGCAGTGCGTCCACAACGCGAGCCTTGTCGTTCGTGCCGGCTTCGGTCAAGGCGATGTAGAGCGTGCGCGCCGTTTCGTACGGGAGCGCCGTGAACCACTCGGGGCTCGACTTGGGATACGCCTTCAGCCACTTCTCGTCGAACGCGCGAACCGCGGCGTTTGGAATCTGCGAATTCCACCAGACCGCTGCGGCGACGTAGTCCACTCCCTCGCCGAGGGCGTCGCGTGCGGCTTTCTCGGGTCCGCGCGCGCCGTACGTGAGGTAGGCGTGCTTGAGGCCGAGTTGCCGGTACTGCCGGTGCATGGTGATGTAGTCGTCGAGGTGGGCGTCGGCCATGAAGGCGTTGGCGCCCGACGATTTCACCTTTTGAAGCAGTGGCCCGAAGTCTTTACCGTGGAGATCGAACGCTTCTTTGAGAACGATCTGAAAGTTCTTGGGCTTTTCCTTGGCGCGCTGCGTGAGGCCGTCGGCAAAGTCCGTGCCGTGCGACGTATTCTCGAACACGACGGCCATCTTGAGGGGCTTCGGCAACTTGCCTTGCGCTTGCAGCGCCTCGATGAAATCGCATTCCGAGAACGCCAGGTTTTGGATGGATGCGAGTAAGCCGTAGACGGTGCTGAAGCCGCGCTTGTAGATCGCGGTCGCGGCTCCGCCGCCGTTCACGTACGGAATTTTATACTGGTTCGGGACCACGGTCTGCGCCTGGACGAGATCGGTCGAATAGCCGCCGAGCATTGCGTCCACGTGGTCTTGCACCGCGAGGCGCTCGTAGAGGTTGCGTGAGGTCGCGGCTTCGGTCTTGTCGTCGTAGATGATCAGCTTGACGGGAACCTTGCGGTGATAGGCGCGCAGCATCACGCCGCCCTGATCGTTGATCTCTTTGGTCGCAAGCTCGTACGCGAGTTTGAAGCTGCCGCCGATGCGGCTCTCCTCGCCCGTGAGCGGCAGCACCGCTCCGACGACGATCTGGTCGGGCCCGTCGGCGGCGCGCGTCTGCGCCCCGGGCGCGAGGCAGGCGAACGCCGCCGCGACGAACGCGGCGGCTATGCGAGTGCCCCTCACTTACTTGGTCTTGACCGGCGTATAGTCGGCCCGCACGAGCTTCTGTGAGGTGATGATCTTCTCGGCAGCGGCGCTATCCGGATTCGCGCACGACTCGGCCGCATATTCGCCGCCTACGGTCGAGTGGATCGTGAAGTACTCGTCGGCGCTGCGCCGTTTGTTCTTCGCGACGATCTCGCCCGCGTAGGTTTGCTGAATCGCCTGGTGATCGCATTTGCGGAAGTAGGCCCCCGCCGACTTGCCGGCATCGTACTTGTGGCCTTCGAACGCCTTGACGAGCGCTTCGCCGTCGGTCGTTCCGGCGGCTTGAATGCGGTTGATCAGGTTTTCGCCGGCCATCAGGCCGAGATACTGGCGCCAGTTGGGCGGGAAGCCCTTGGCGCGCTTCTTGAGTTCGGCATAGATCGCGGCGGTGCGGGCTCCCCCGGCCTCGGGTCCCCAGACATAGCCCCAGAGCGAGCCGACGAGGTAGTCTACCGGCATGCCCACGGCAACTTCGTTGCCGCAGAGAATGCCGCCGAAGGTCATTTTCTTGTTGAGACCGAGGCCCACTGCTTGTTTTGCCGCGTTCTGCGTGTTCGGGCCGTAGTTCGCGAAGATCAACACGTCGGCGTTGGTATTCCGTGCGCGCGTTAGATACGAAGAGTAATCGGTTTCAGTAAGCGCGTGCTTGTCAACGCCGGCTTCGGTGCCGCCGTTCGCCAGCAAGATTTTCTTGAAACGCGCGTAGGCGTCGGTACCGAACGCGTAGTCGGCCACCAAGAAGTACCACCTCTTGCCCTTCTTGAGCAGGGCCGGACCGACGGCATTCGCGAGCATGGCGTTCGAGCACGTCTGCCGGAAGCAGGCGCGATTCGCTTTTGGTCCCGTGATGTTCGTGTCGTGGGTGCCGACGGCGAGGAAGAACACCCCGTTCTCTTGCGCGATGGAAGAAACTGCGAGGCCGACGGCCGACGAGAGGCAGCCGGTGAGGACGTCCACCTTGGCCTGCGAGATCAGCCGCTTGGCTTCGTTCGAGCCGACGGCCGGCGCGTTCGTGTCGTCGCCGCGCACGATCTCGAACTGCACGCGTGAGTTCTTCTTGTTGTGCGCCTCGATCGCGGCTTCGAGACCGGTCTGTTGCGATTCCGAAGCGGCTGCGTAGACGCCGGAGAAGCCGTCTATGTGGCCGATCTTGACGGTGACACCGCCGCCGGCGGCGATGACGTCCTTGGGCGGCAGCAACGGTTTGGCGTCGGCTACGCGGTACTCGATCAGCGGGAAGCCGAGCACCGAAGCGCCTGCTATCCCGAGAGCGCCGGTCCGGCGGAGGAATTCAGAGCGTGAAACGTCGGACGAGAGTTCATCGTCTTTCATTGAAATGGCAGGCTCCTTCGAATAAAAACGTGGTCGTAACGTACGAAAACGCGGTCCTTCCTGATAAGCCGGACGCCGGAAACTTCCTTCGGGCGCGGAAAGGCGCGGGCGTGCGTTGCGGACCGCCCCAATGAACGCGGACTCGGGAAAAGCACCGAAAATCGCGATACTCTTGCGGCTGCTGACCGCAATCGACGAGGGCCGCTGCTCGTTCGAGGACCTCAAGGTGCGGCTCGATCCCGAACGCCCGCCAGGCACGCGGACGATGCGCCGCTATCTGGCCGAACTGGCCGCCGCCGGCTTTCCTTGGTACTACGATCGCGCCGCCGACGCGTACAAGTTCGACCAAGACTACTCGCTGCGCCGGATGCGGCTTTCCGAGGCCGATTTGCTTGGGCTGCTGACCTTGCGCGGCATTGCGACCTCGCTCGGCGGCGACCTTAGCGCATCCATTGAGGGATTCGCCGAAAAGCTCGGGCGCGTCACGGACCGCTCCGCCAACGCGGCCGTCGAGCGTCCCTCGGTCCGCCTGCAACTCGCCGGTCCGCAACTCGACCCCGAACGCAACGCGATCTTCACGACGCTGCAGCGCGCGCAGCGCGAACGGCAGAGCGTGCGCTTCGATTACGTGGACAAGCGCGGCAGCAGCACGAAGCGGCATGTGGATCCGTACGGTTTCGTCGTGTCGAGCGGCCGCATGTACCTCGTCGCTCACGACCGCCACCGCGGCGCCAAACGCGTGTTCGCACTCGACGCCGTGACGGAGGCGAAGATTGCTCCGCAACGCTTTACGATGCCGGCCGACTTCGACATCGAGGCGTTCGCCGCGCGGTCGGTGAGCGGCATCATG
>JACRTZ010000254.1 GCA_014304965.1 Vulcanimicrobiota bacterium
TCGGTGCGAATCGTTACTGAATGACCGCGTCCAGGATTTCGATCGGGTGCGCCGCCGCAAGGTCGATGCCGCGTTCGCTCAAGAGCGAACGGATCTGCAGCGTGCAGCCAGGGTTGGCGCTGGCCAGCAGCCGGGCCCCGGTGGACAGCACGTTCTCGGCCTTGCGCAAGCCGATCTCGCGCGCGCTCTCCGGTTCGAGCAGATTGTAGACGCCCGCGCTCCCGCAACATTCGTCGCCCTGCGGGATTTCGACCAATTCCAATTTCGGAATCGAGCGCAGCAACGCGCGCGGCTGTTCGCGGATGCGTTGCGCGAGGTGGCACGCGTCGTGATAGGCGACGCGAATCGGCGCCGGCCGGCGCGGCGCGATTGGTTCGACCTCCGCTAGGAATTCGCTGACGTCGCGCACGAGCGACGCGAACCGCTCGGCGCGCGCGGCGTACTCGGGCTCGTTGACGAACAGCGCGCCGTACTGTTTGAGCGTCGAGCCGCAGCCGGCTGCGTTGATGACGATCGCGTCGTACGGGAGCGGTCCGTCCGCGAGCGGCACGAATCGGTCGATCAGCTCGCGAGCGTAGTCCTTCGATTCGCCGTCACGCCCGGCGTGCAGCGAGAGCGCGCCGCAGCAGCCCTGCGCCTCGGGCACTAAGACGTCGAAGCCCTCCGCCGTCAGCACGCGCGCAGTCGAAGCGTTGACGTTTGGAAAGAAGACTTTTTGGACGCAGCCCGCGACCAAGGCGACCGCGCCGCGCCGGGTACGGCGCGCGGGCATGAAGGCGGGCAGCGCCGCGCGCATGCGTCGCAGATGCAAGGGCGGCAAGAGCGCATCGAGTTGTTCGAAGCGTTTGCCGAGCAAGCCGAGGACGCCCGAGCGGCGAACGAGCCCATGTAAGCCGCTCTTGCGGAACGCGTACAAGAACGGCGCCATCTTCTGCAGACGATCGGGCCGCGGAAACAGTGCGAATATCAATTCGCGGAAACCACGGTCGAGCGGGGAGCGCGGGAACTCGTGCTCGATCTTCGCGCGCGTCTCTTCGATCAGCAGATCGTATTGCACGCCCGACGGGCACGAGGTCAGACAACCCATGCAGCCCAGACACGCGTCGAAATGGCCGACGACGGTCGGCGTCAGCTCGATCGCGCCTTCGTGCAGCCCGCGCATCAGGTCGATGCGGCCGCGCGGCGAGTCCATCTCCTCGCCCCACGAACGATAGGTCGGACACGCCGGCAAGCAAAAGCCGCAGTGCACGCAGTCCGAGAGCAGGTCGTCGAACGTGCGTACATCCGCTTCGGGCGGCGTTGGAAGCGTCGTGCTCATAATCTCCCCAAGAAGCGGCCGGGATTGAGGCGCCGTTCGGGATCGAATCGCTCTTTGAGCCGGCGCATGATCGGAAACGAGGGAGGGAGCGTGCCGAACGGGTCGATCCGGTCGCGCAGGCCGCGCTCCTCGCAATCGAGCACGACGAGGTTGCCGCCGGCGCGTTCCGCCAGGATGCGCGAAATCGTAAAGGCGCGTTCGAACGCATTGGCGTCGAACGGGTAGCCGCCCAGGAAGGCATGACCGGTCAGCGGATAGAGCGAGCACTTCGACGTGGTGAACGCTTTGCGCAACGGTCGAATGGCTTCGCGTTCGATCTCCGGCAAGGCGCTCGGCGGCACCGACAGCCGCAGCCGCACGCTGCCGAAGGTTCGCGCGTCCTCGTCAAGGCGCGCAACGTCCACATCCGTCTGCGATTCGATGCGGCGCGCATCTACCTCGAATTCCGCCGCGCAGAACTCGCGCAGACGCGAACCTTGGCTCTCGACGCCCGCTCCGAACCCCTCGAACAACACATACGCATCGTACGCGTCCTCGGCGGCCAGCGCTACGACGGCAGCCGCTTCGAGGCGGCGCTCGAGCAATCCGCGCGCGAGCGCGCGGACGTCGGCGACGGAGCGGCCCGGAATCGCATACCATTGTTCGCGCTCGGGCTTTGGGTGCAGGCGAAACGTGGCGGTGCCGATGAGCCCGAGGGTACCGAGCGAGCCCACCATCACTTTCGGCACGTCGAAGCCGGCCACGTTTTTTACGACCTTGCCGCCGCCGCGAACGAGCGTACCGTCCGCGCGGACGAGCGAAATGCCGACGATTAGGTCGCGCAAGGTTCCGTAGCGCGCGCGCCGCGGGCCGAACGCATTGGTCGCCAGCAGCCCGCCGATCGTTGCGAAGCCCGAACGCGGCGCATCGAGCGCTAGCCGTTGGCCTTCCTGCGCGAGCACGGTTTGCAGCGCATCGAGCGTGATGCCCGCTTCGACGGTGACGACCATGTCCGCCGGCGCGTACTCGACGACCCGCGTCATTCGTTCGGTCCGAACGAGCGTCGCGATGCGTTCGGGCGGATATCCGAAGCCGATTTCGGTCGCGCCGCCCACGATCGCGATCGCTCCGCCGCGACGCGCGCGTTCGCGAAACGCCGAAACGACTTCTTCGACCGAGTTTGGCGCGATGCTCTCGTCGGCCGGCTCGTCGAGGATCGCGGTCCCGCCCTCGCGGACGTCGCGGGCCATCATCCGCGTCCCGCCTGCCCCGCGAGTTCGATCGCGTGCGGTGCATAGGCGCCCGGACGGTCGCCGCAGAGTCGCGGCGTCGGAAAGACTTTGCCCGGATTGAACACGGCATCCGGATCGAAGGCGCAGCGCACGAAGTTCATCGTGGCCATGTCGTCATCGCTGAAGATTTCGCCCAGATACGCGGCCTTGTCGGCCCCGACGCCGTGCTCGCCCGTGATCGAGCCTCCATGACGCACGCAGATTTTCAAAACTTCAGCCGCGACACGTTCCGCCTCGTGCGCCTGGCCGGCGATGCGTCCGTCGTAGAGCACGAGCGGATGCAGGTTGCCGTCGCCCGCGTGAAAGACGTTCGCGATCCGGAACCCCTCGCGCGAGCCGAGTTCGGCGATCTCGCGCAGCACCTGGCTGATTTCCGAGCGCGGGATCACGCCGTCTTGCACGTAGTAGTTAGGACTGATGCGGCCCATCGCCGCAAAAGCGCCTTTACGCCCCTTCCACATCAAGCCGCGCTCTGCGTCGTCGCGCGGAATGCGTACTTCGATGGCGCCGCTCTGCTTTGCGATGTCGATCGAACGCGCGACCGTGTGTTCTGCTTCGGCGAGCGGTCCGTCCACGTCCACGAGCAGCGCGGCGCCGACGTCGAGCGGCCAATCCACGTGCGTTGATTTGACGATCGCTTCGATCGCGAGTTGGTCCATCATCTCGATCGCCGCGGGAACGATCCCGGCGGCCACGATTTCAGAAACGCAGTGTCCCGCTTCGTTCGTCGAGGGAAAGGTCGCGAAAAAGGTGCGCGTCGCCTCGGGCGACCGCAGGATGCGCACGAC
>JACRTZ010000274.1 GCA_014304965.1 Vulcanimicrobiota bacterium
AGCTTCCAGCTTGCGCAGTCGCAGCCGAGCAAGCTGGAAGCTTGCGCTACTTTGGCTACACTGCGGCGATGAAGCCCATCTGGGAGATCGCCAATCCGCAATTGCGCGATCTCGCCGTCTACCAGCCGGGCAAGCCCATCGAAGAAACCGCGCGCGAGCTCGGCGCGGACGCTGGCAGCATCATTAAGCTGGCGTCGAACGAAAATCCGCTCGGCCCCTCTCCCAAAGCAGTCGCGGCGATGCGCGCCGCGCTCGATTCATCGCAGCTTTATCCCGACGGTGGCGGCTATTACCTCCGCGAAGCATTGGCCAAACAGCTCGGATTCGCGCGCGAACAAATCATTCTCGGCAGCGGCTCGAACGAGATTATCGAATTTCTCGGCCACGCCTTTTTGAATCGCGGGGACGAAATCATCACCTCGCAACACGCATTCATCGCTTACAAACTGGTCGCGGCGGTTTTCGGCGCGCACACGATCGAGGCGCCAAGTCCCGATCTGCGACATCACCTCGACGCGATGCTCGACGCGGTGACCGAGCGCACGCGCCTGATCTTTATCGCGAACCCGAACAATCCGACGGGGAGCTTGCTGAGGCAGGACGAGATTGACCGCTTCATGCAGCGCGTGCCAGAGCGGGTCGTCGTCTGCTTCGATGAAGCTTACTTCGAATACGTAAACGACCCGCCGGACACACTAGAATTCGTGCGCGAAGCCCGCAACGCGATCGTCCTGCGCACCTTCTCGAAAATCCAGGGGCTTGCGAGCTTGCGCATCGGCTACGGAATTGCGCCTGTGGAGTTGATCCAGGTTCTGCAAAAAACGCGGCAGCCGTTTAACGTCAACGGCATCGCCCAGGCCGGCGCGCTCGCCGGGCTCGCCGACGCCGATCATCGCCGCGAAACCAAACGCCTCACCGACGAAGGCCGCGCTTATTTCCAGGAGCAATTCGCGGCGATGAATCTGGAGTTCGTGCCGAGCTCGGGAAATTTCGTGCTCGTGAAAGTTGGGGACGGAACCGCGATTTTTAAAGCGCTGCTTCAGCGGCGCATTATTGTCCGCGCGCTCAAGGGCTACGATCTCGCGGAGTGGGTGCGCGTTTCGGTCGGCACGATGGCGCAAAATCGCGCTTGTATCGCGGCCCTTCGCGAAGCGCTTACGCGTGTGGCGCCCGTGGATTGACCTCGCGCGAGGAGTATGGCATTGAGTATGGTATGCCGGTTTTAAAGTCGACTTTTTCGCTCGATGCGCAGAGCGTCGCGCGGCTGCAGGCCTTGGCCCGAAAATGGCAGGTCCCGAAAACAGAGGTTGTGCGGCGCGCCTTGCAACAGGCTTTCGCAGGTGAGGAAATTTTGTCGCCGGAGCAAAAAATCGCGACTCTTCGCCGGCTGCAAAAGAAATTTGCCGCCGCCGGTGTCGATTTCGAGAAGTGGAAGCGCGAGACGAAACGAGGGCGACGATAGGTTCCGATGATCCACCTCGACGCGAATTTCCTGGTCGATGTCTTTCGGCGGCCGACGGCGTCGGCCCGTGCAGTTGATCGATGGCTCGTTGGCGGCGAACTGATCGCGATGAGCTCGGTCGCTTGGGCGGAATTCTTGTGCGGACCCGTTCCGTCAGGCGACGCGTTGGACGCACGCTCGTTACTTCATTCGATCGAGCCTTTGACCGACGCGGACGCAGTCGCCGCCGCTGAATTATTTAACGCCACTGGGCGCCGAAGCCGAAGTCTCGCCGACTGTATGATTGCGGCGCTCGCCATCCGTCGGCAGGCGCCGCTCGCCACACTCGACAACTCGGACTTTAGCCGCTTCAAAGAAGCTGGTCTCCAGCTCATTTGAGCGCGTCGCCGGGCGAGACGATCGCGGCCATTTCCACGGCCGCGGGAGAAGGCGCCATCGCTTTAATTCGCCTGACGGGGGAAGACGCCGTCGCCGTCGCGGACCGCGTCTTTCGTGGTCGAGAGAAGCCGTCGGAAATGCCGTCACATCATCAGCGTTTCGGCGAGCTCATGGACGGCGATCGCGTCGTTGATCAAGTGATGCTCACGGTCCACCGCACGCCGGCAAGCTATACGGGTGAAGATGTTGTCGAGATCAGCTGCCATGGCGGCGCCTTGATCACGGCGCGCGCATTGCAAGCCTGTTTGCATGCCGGCGCGCGACCCGCGCGGCCAGGGGAATTTACCGAACGCGCCTACCTCAACGGCAAAATGGACCTGACGCAAGCAGAGGCCGTGATCGATCTCATCCGCGCGGGGACCGACCTCGCTCTCCGTTCGGCCCACGAACAACTTGCCGGCCGGCTCGGTGCCAAAGTCCGCGCGATTCACGACGGTCTCATCGAACTGATCGCGCACGTGGAAGCGTCGATCGATTTTCCGGACGAAGACATCGCTCCCGATGAAGGCGAAAGGCTTTCCCGTCGATTATCCGCCATCCGCGAAAGGGTCCGCGCGCTGATCGCCACCGCCGAACACGGCCGCATTCTCCGCGAAGGCGTGCGCGCAGTAATCTTGGGCGCGACTAACGCCGGCAAGTCCAGCTTGTTGAACCGGCTGCTCGGTTTCGACCGCGCGATCGTGAGCGAGCTTCCCGGCACGACGCGCGACACGATCGAGGAAGCGATCAACATCGGCGGGCTCGCAGTGAGGCTGCTCGACACCGCCGGTTAACGCGACTCTCCCGATGAGCTCGAACGCGCCGGAATCGAGCGCACGGAGCGCGCGCTCGCCGACGCCGATATTGTTCTGCACGTCGCCGACCGCAACGCCCCGAAGCCCGCGGGCTTCGACGAACTGATCACCGACCGCGCGCGCATCGTCTTGCTGAACAAGGCCGACCTGCCCGAGCATCCCGACTGGGACGGATTCGAAGCACTTCGGATTTCGTGTGTTCACGAAGACGGCCTCATCGGGTTCGAAGACAAAGTCATCTCCGTGATCGGGGAGCATCAGGTGCGGCCGGAAAGTGGAATCGCGATAAATCTCCGCCACCGCGACTGCCTGCAGCGCGCGCTGGAGGCATGCGATCGTGCCCTCGAGACGGCGCAGCAGGGACTCGCGCCGGAATACATCGCCGTCGATCTGCGCTCCGCGCTGGAGGCGGTGGGAGAAGTCCTCGGCGCCGATGATCGCGAAGCGATTCTCGATTCGGTGTTCGCGCAATTCTGCATCGGAAAATGACGGTCGCCGACGCCTACGAACGACTTGTTAGGCCGACGCTGTTTGCCCTCGATGCAGAGACGGCGCATCACCTCGCGATCTCCACTTTGCAGACGCTCTCACGCTCGACGGCCGGGCTGCGACCGTTGCAGACGTTCGCGCCTCCGCCGAATCCAGGCGA
>JACRTZ010000140.1 GCA_014304965.1 Vulcanimicrobiota bacterium
CGAGGCCACGGCCGTTTCCAGATTGCGGGCCGCCGCGCGGCGCAGCGCGGTGAGGGTCCGCGCGCGCTCCGACGCTTGGGATCGAACCGAAGCGAGTTCAGCGGCAAGGTCGAGTTCGACCGCGTCGCGATTTTCCAAACGTTCGAGCGCCGCCGCGAGCGTCGCACGCTCGGCAAGAACGGCATCGATCGTGCCGCCGTACTTTTTCTTGAGGCGCTCGATCGCGTCGAGGCGTCCGGCAAGCGTTTCCAACTCGCGCGGATCGAGTTCGGAGCGGTCCAGTTCCCGGGAAATCTCGGCCGCCGCTTCATTCGTGTCGCTTTGCAACGCACCCAGTGTCTCCGCCAGGCGCGCGATCGCCTCGGAATACCGGCCTATTGCGCTCAGAGCGGCGCCCGCCGCGCCGAGCGCTTCGACCGCCGCACCTTCGCCGGAAATCAGCGCGTGCCGCGCCTGCGCGAGCGCGGCCGCAATGCGTTCGGCGTTCGCCAAGTAGTCGCGCCGCGCGCGAACCCGATCGTCTTCGCCCGGCTCGAGCGCCGCCTGGTCGATTTCGTTGACGGCGAACCGCGCGAATTCGGCTTCCGCAAGCGCGCGGCCGCTGCGTTCGCGCAGGCCGGCAAGTTCGCGCTCGAGGGCGCCCGTCCGCGCATGCAGGCGTGCCACGTCCGCGCGTGCGTTCTCAACGTCGTCACCGGCGAAGCGATCGAGCAAGTGGAGCTGATAGGCGTGCGAGAGTAGGCGCTGGTGTTCGTGCTGCCCGGCAAAATCGAGAACGGCTTCGCCGACCGCGCGTAACTGCGCGGCGGTTGCGGCGCGTCCGTTGAGACGGGCGACGGATTTTCCGGCCGCATTCATTTCGCGCGACAAGATCGCGGGCTCGCCCTCGTCGAGTTCGAAACCATCGGCCGCAAGCGAGGCGCGCAATGCGTCGTCGGGCTCGAGCTCGAGGGTTACCCGCGCGCGCTCGGCTCCCGCGCGCACGACGTCGGGCGACGACCGCTCGCCGAGCGCAAACGCGAGCGCGCCGAGCAGCATCGTCTTGCCCGAGCCCGTTTCGCCGCTGCACACCGTCAGGCCGCCGGAGAACGCGAGCACCGCGCGCGCGATCAGCCCGAAATCCTCGATCTCGAGCCGTTGCAGCATCAGCGTCCTTCGCGCTCCTTGATGGGCGCGTTCCACCGCAACTTGTCCTCGAGCACCGAGAAGAAGTCGAGCGGCGCGCGGCGCGCAAATCGCACGGCCAGCGGATAACGGCGGACTTCGACGCGATCGCCCGGCTGCAGGCGATCGACGGTGCGACCATCGGCTTCGAGCGCGGCGCCCTGGATCTCCGCATCGCAGGTCAGCGCGATCGTCGAGCTGTCCGGAACGATCAGCGGCCGCGCGAACAGCGTGTGCGGCAGTAACGCGATGATGCCGAAGGCCGAGACGTCGGGCGAGATGACGGGACCGCCCGCCGACAGAAAGTACGCCGTCGAGCCGGTTGCCGTCGCCACGACCACGCCGTCGGCCGTCACGTGCGCGGCTTCCCGTCCGTTCACGTAGATGCCGAAGCGCATGACGTGCGCGTTTTCGGTTCGGCGCATGACGATGTCGTTGAGCGCGAGGTGTTCGTGGCCGTGGACGCGCGCGACCAGCGCCGCCCGTTCGTCGATCGTGAAGCCGTCGCGCAAGATCGCCGGCAATTTCGCGATCTCGCCGGAACGCCCGTCGATCTCGGTCAGGAAACCGAGCCGGCCCGTGTTGATGCCGAAGAGCGGGATGCCGTTCGGCGCGGCGATCTGTGCGGCGCGCAACAACGTGCCGTCTCCGCCGACGGTCACGAGCAGAACGGCTTTTTCGACGTGCGCGCCGTTGCTCGACAGTCCGAGCGTTCGCTCTTGATCGTCGCACAGCGCGACGCCGAACCCCGCTTCGCGGATCGTCGCGGCGATCGTCTGCGCGACGCGAATCGCATCGTCTCGTTCTAGATCTACGTAGAGCGCAATAGTTCCGGTGGTCGGGCGCACGATCTCACCGGTCACCGGCGATCCACCGCGGCGCGTTCGAGTTCACCGTCGGATACCGGAACGCCGGTCGTGCGCACGAGAAAAAACGCCTCGATGTTTCCGGCCGGTCCGCGCAATTTCGACTGGGTGGCAGCGACCGGGATCAGCCCGATGCCGACGAGCGCATCGCGCGTCTCGCGGAGGATTGCCGTCCGGTCCCCATCGTCGCGAACGACTCCGCCTCCGCCGAGGCGTTCTCGGCCCGCTTCGAATTGCGGTTTAACGAGCGCGACGATCGAACCGCCCGGAGCCAGATACGCTTTGGCGCGCCCGAGGATCGTCACGATCGAGATGAACGATGCGTCGGCCACGATCGCATCGAAAGGCTGCGCGAACGCGTCGTCCGGCAGTGTGCGAAAGTTCGTTCGCTCGATGAGCGTCACGCGCGAATCGGTGCGGAGTTCGTAAGCGAGTTGGCCGTAGCCGACGTCGAGCGCCGTTACGTGCGCGGCCCCGCGCGCAAGCAGACAATCCGTAAAGCCGCCGGTCGAAGCGCCGACGTCGAGCGCGCGCGTGCCGCGCACGTCCAATGCGAAGTCGTCGAGCGCGCCTTCGAGCTTCTCGCCGCCGCGGCTGACGTACGGTCGCGGACGTTCGACTTCGAGCGCAGCCGTTGCGGCCACGGTCGTTCCGGGTTTGGTCATCGGGCGACCATCCACGCGAACGCGCCCGGCAATGATGAGGGAACGCGCTCGCGAACGCGTCACGCCGGCGCGCGAGGCGACGGCTTCATCGAGGCGTTGCGCCGGCGGGGTCATCGTCCGAAGGGCAGTTGGCCCGAAACCTGCGGAGCGGCGTTTCCGTCGCGCGCCTCGATCTTGGGGGCTGCGGCCGCTTCGACCGCCTCTTGGGCGTTCTTCAGCAACTGCTCGCAGCGCCGCTGCAATTCTTTGCCCTTTTTGAAGAGCGCGACCGCATCGTCGAGCCCGACGTCTTCTTCTTCAAGACGCTTGTTGATCGCTTCGAGTTCGGCGAGCGCCTTCTCGAATTCACCCGCTTCGTTGGTCGCCATCGCTCCTCACGGTTTCGACGCGCGCGGTCATCGTTCCGCGAGCCACACGCGCCTCGATCGTTTCGCCCGTACCGACTGCCGCGGGGTCGCGCACGATCGCGCCCCGGTGCGTCACGATGGCATACCCTTTTTGCAGTATTCCTTCGGGATCGTTTCCGTTGAGCGTTCCCGCGGCGCGTTCGAGCCGCCGGCCGGGCCGGTCCAGCAGCGCCCGGACCGCCCGGTCGAATCGCTCGCTGCGGGCCGCAAACTCCGAGCGCACCCGCTTG
>JACRTZ010000213.1 GCA_014304965.1 Vulcanimicrobiota bacterium
GGTCGGAGATCGCCTTCGAACGCGTCATCCTGGCAAGCGCCGGCGGCTCGGACGTGACGGTCGGTGCCCCCCTCGTCGAGGGCGCTCTCGTGCGCGGCACCGTCTTGCGTCAAGCGAAAGACAAGAAAATTCTCGTCTTCAAATATAAGCCCAAGAAGCGCGTTCGTAAGCTTGTCGGTCATCGGCAGCGCTACGCCGAAGTGCGCATCGACAAGATCGAACTTCCCTCGTAGGGGTCTGCGATCGTCGAGGTTCGAGCCCGTAGAGACAGCCGCGACCGCCTGTCTTCTTTTTTTGCAAGCGGGCACGCGGGCTGGGCTGAGGCCGGGCAGGACGTCGTGTGCGCGGCGGTCTCGGCCCTATTGCAGGCTGCCTGGATGGGTCTGACCGAGGTCGCCAAGATTCCGGTCGAAGGAAGTCGCAGCGACGGCGCGCTTTCACTGGCGTGGCCGCGCGAAGCGCGCGACGACCCGGCCGCGATGGCCATCGTCGAAACTACCGCGCGCTCGATCGAGTACATCGCCCGCCAGTATCCCGAACACGTTCGATTCATACCCGAACGGGGAACGACGGGTGAAAAAGGTCACGCATAGCGAAGAAGGGGCCATATGTCCGACATGTACAAGCCGATCAACGATAACGGTCCGGGGCAACAGCCCCCGCATCAAAGCGACAGCTACAACACGTCGCTCCCGTCTTCGCGCGAAGCAAGCCGGACGCTCTTGGCCGGCGTGCTGGGCGGCATCGCCTCCGCGGCCGGGTATCTGATTTACACGCGGCTGCCGGACGAGCACCGCGATCGTTTACATCAGCAGGTTCGGGGGTTGCTCGAGACCCGCGTCAACGAACTGCGCTCGCGCTTCAATCTTTAAGGCCGTCTCCGGCCTTCGCATCCTCGGCCTTCGCTTCGGGAGCCGCCGCAGGCTCGGCGAAATCGAACCTCTCCTGTCCGAAGTCGTCGAGGGCGGCGCTCTCGGGTAGGATTTCCTCTGCCCAGGGATGGGGGGCCGGCGTCGGATCGGCTAGGTGTTCCACGTCCGCGAACGGCCGCGCGGGCTGGGTTTCGGGGTCGTCGGCGGCACGCTCCATCTCGCGAATGAACGACTGGGACGTCATCTGCACGTCGCGCACGACGCCGCCCACTTTGCGCATCACTTTGGGGAGCTGATCTGGCCCGAACAGCAGCAGGCCGGCGACCCCGAACACGATCATGTCCAAGGGTGACAAGACGCCCAGCAGCACCACGTCAGCGGGCTCCATCCCAGGACCCGGGACCGGTTTTGGCCAAGCAATGTTGCCCGGCCCCGGCGCGCGGGGTGTGGAAAGGCGAAGACAAAGGGCGGACGACGGTCGCTTGAAGATTATCTACACGCGCGGAAATCGAACCGAGACGCTTGCGTCCATTGCGACGCTGCGTAAGATCCTCGGGCGATTCGTGCGTCATCGCGTGTTCTATGAAATCTCCTCGCGTAACAAGCGTGGTCACGAGTTCTTTTCTACGAAGAACACGTTCGTCGTCGGTTCGATCGAAGTGATCAATCGCGATTACCTGACGATCACGATCTTCGACGCGCACAATTCCACCCATTCGATTGAAATCCTGAACCCTTCCGCGTTGCGTATTTACGACGAAACGATGGGCAAAGGCTTCGCGGTTTCGTTCTTGAGCGACATGCCGGGCGAAACCGAGACGCGCTGTTACCTGCGCGACGAGGGGGACGAGAGCGCCGGTCTCGCCGACGCGAGCGAGCTCGAGAAGATCACGCTCCCGCAACTCTTCGAATATCTCGACGAGATCACGCAGGTTCAGGGTATCTCGAGCCCCCACCGCCTCCCGCCGGCCGGCCTCACCGCTTAGCGCTTCAGGCGCATCTCCTGGCGCGTCGCCACTCGTAGGTGGCGCACCGCCTCGGCGTGCCGGCCCGCCCTTTTGCAGGCGATCCCGAGATTGCGATGCGCGGCGGCATAGCGTTCGTCGCAGCGCAGCGCCGCCCGATAGTGGTCGCTCGCGTCTTCGATGTGACCCTCTTCGAGCAAGAGGTTGCCGATGTTGACGAGCACCGGTGCCGACCTTTCATCGAGCACGAGCGCCGCGCAAAACTCTGCCACCGCGTCGTTGCGACGCCCGAGCGCGATCAAAGCAACCCCCCGCTTGTTTCGAATGCGCGCGCGCGTTGCGTCGTCCGGCGCCTCGCCGGCCGCGGCGTCCCAAACAGCAAGCGAATCCGCGTGGCGGCCACGCTCGATCAGCGCAACGGCTCGTTCGTAAGCCGTTTGCGGCGGACGCGGCGGACGCCATGCCGCAAACCAAGAACCCATCGGGACTGCATGTTACGCATCGACGTCGTCACGCTCTTCCCCGAGATGTTTGCACCCGCGGTCGGTCTTTCGATCGTCGGCCGCGCGCAGGAGCGCGGCACCGTGGACGTCCGCTTGCACGACCTGCGCGAGGCGTTGCCCGGCGGCGAGCGGGCCGACGACCGGCCCTACGGCGGCGGCCCGGGTATGGTGCTCCGCATCGAACCGTTGGCGGCCGTCCTCGACGGCATCATCGCGGACGCGCCGGCCGGAGAGCGGCGCGCGGTCGCCATCACGGCAGCGGGGGGCCGCCCGTTCTCCCATGCCGACGCCGAACGCTTCGCGGGACTCGACCGGCTCGTGCTGGTCTGCGGCCGGTACGAGGGCATCGATGAGCGGCTCGCCGCACTCTACGGAGCCGAGGAACTTTCGCTCGGCGATTTCGTCCTCACCGGCGGCGAAATCGCGGCGCTGGCCTTCATGGACGCGACGATCCGCCTCGTGCCCGGCGCCCTCAACCCCGAATCCCTGGCCTCGGAATCTTTTCGGGACGCGCTCTTGGACGCGCCCGCCTACACCCGGCCGCCGTCGTTCCGGGGGGCCGAGGTCCCGGAGGTTCTGCTCTCGGGCGATCATGCAAAAATTGCCGCCTGGCGCCGCGAGCAGTCGCGGCAGCGCACCGCCGACCGCCGGCCGGACCTCAAACCCGGCGCCGACAAAGCCGTTTGAACTCGATGCCGGTCCGTGGTACTATCCCAGGGTTGTCCGCGCGGCCCGACGGTGAAACCCTCGTGGCCGCCTCTAGTATGTGAGTGCCAGTCATGAACGTGATCGACTTGCTCGAACGCGAGCAGATGAAAAGTGCCGTGCCGGAATTCCGTCCGGGCGATTCCGTCAAGGTGTATTCGAAGATCGTCGAGGGCGGCAAAGAGCGCGTCCAGATGTTCGAGGGCGTCGTGACCGTCCGCCGCGGCGGCGGATCGGCCGAGACGATCACCGTTCGGCG
>JACRTZ010000030.1:0-417 GCA_014304965.1 Vulcanimicrobiota bacterium
GGGCTGCATGGCGACCGAATTGATTACGACGCCGGCATGCCGTTTCCGTCACGGCGCGCTTGCCCGGGCGGCAGGTTCCGTCCACGCCAACCCCGCAACGGTCCAGCGGCGTGCAGCACTGGTTCATTTATCCGAACATCGATCCGGTCGCTTTCCGGATCGGTCCGCTTGCAATCCACTGGTACGGCCTTTCGTATCTAGCGGGATTTATTGCCGTCGGCTTGTGGATGGCGCGACCCGAAGGCCGGCGCCGCCTCGGCCTCACGGTCGAGGACATACAGGATTTCCTCGTCTACGCGCTCGCGGGCGTGCTCGTCGGGGGACGCACCTTCTTCGTGATCGCCGACATCGTGACCAAGCACGACGCGGCGTTCTACTTCGGCGACATGCCGCGCAGCCTGATCAACCTTATCGCCG
>JACRTZ010000030.1:427-3284 GCA_014304965.1 Vulcanimicrobiota bacterium
TCTGGAACGGCGGCATGGGTTTCTTCGGTGGCTTGATCGGCGTGATCGTCGCGATCGCGGTCTTCGTGGCCCGGCGCAACCGGGAGCGCGTCGCCAAAGGCTTGCAGAAGCTGACCTTCAACGTGCTCGCCGACGAGGCCGTCGTGATGCTGCCGATCGGCCTTGCGCTGACGCGCGTCGTGAACTTCATCAACGACGAGCTCGTCGGGAACATTTGCAATCCCGACCGTCCGTGGTGCATCAAGTTCCCAAGTGCGGACGGCTACCGTCACCCGTCGCAAATTTTCGAGGGCATCCTCGACCTGCTCGTCTTGCCCGTGCTGCTGATCGTCTATCGCAAGCGCCCGCCCGACGGGGTCGTGGGTTGGACCTGGTTCACCCTCTACGGCGTGACCCGGAGCCTGGCCGAAATTTGGCGCCAAACCGATCTGGCCGTCGGGCCGCTGACCGGCGGTCAATTGATCGCGCTCCCGATGATCGTCATCGGCGGCATCTTCCTCTACCGCGCCGCTCGAAGGGGCGTGCGAACCGACGGCTCGACGCAAGCCGCGACCAGCGCTGGGCTATAGGGAATGGCTCGGCAGCGCAGGAAGAGCGTGAGCCATGGATCTCGAGGTCGGAGCGCGGGCGTCCGGCGCTCCGAGTTCGCTCGCAGAGCGCATCGCGACGATGCGACGTGACATCGCCGATTCGGCGCGCGCCGCGGGCCGCGATCCGGCGTCGGTGACCCTCGTCGGCGTGGCCAAAGGTCAGTCCCGAACGGCCGTCGCGGAGGCAGTCGCCGCCGGCCTCGACGACGTCGCCGAAAACTACGTGCAAGAAGCGCGCTCGAAACTCGACGGCTTGGGCGGACGTAAACATTTCGTCGGGCACGTGCAGACGAACAAGGCAAAGGCGATCGTGGAAACTTTCGACGTCGTGCAATCCATAGATCGGCTCGAGGCAGGGCGCGCGATCGCGCGCGCCCAGGACGTGCTCGGAAAGCGCGTGCGAACGCTCGTGCAGATCAACGTCTCTCGCTACGAACGCTTCGGCGTGGCCCCGAACGACGCTCCGGCGCTCGCCTCCCGGTTGCGCGAAGAAGGCCTCGACGTTGACGGCGTGATGGCGATCGGTCCGGAGGGCGCGGGCCGCGAAGCCACGCTCGAAGCGTTTCGCAGCGCCGCGGACTCGTTCGCGCGCGTTGGCGGAACGACGTTATCCCTCGGCATGTCGTCGGATTGGCGCGAGGCGGTCGCCTGCGGTTCGACGATGGTGCGCATCGGTACGCTGCTGTTCGGAGCGCGCGCGTGAGCGAAGAGCGCGAAGAACGGGAGAAAGGAGGTCGGGTGAGCGTGTTGCATCGGATCGGGTCGTGGTTTGCGATCCATGAGGACGAGGACGAAGAACTCTACGAAGAAGAACCGGCTGCGGCCCGGCGCAACGTCGTTCCGCTGTCCGGCCGCGAAGGCCGCCGGCTGGGCGCCGAGGTTGCCGTGTTCATGCCGCGTTCCTTCGGCGACGTTACCGAGATTGCCGACGCCCTGCGCGGCGGTCGCGTGGTGATCGTCAATCTGCAGGGCGTCGAGCGTCCGCTCTTGCAGCGCGTCGTAGATTTCACCTCGGGCGTGGCGTACACGCTGGACGGAAAGATTCAAAAGCTCGCCGACTCGATGTATCTCGTCGTGCCGGCCGGCGTCAACGTCAATTCACAAGGCCTGCGCGAATCGCTCATTCGCGACGGTTCGCTCGACTTCATGACCGACCGGGGGTAAATCGATTGAGCAAGATCAGCATCGTCGACATTCAGCACAAGACGTTCAAGAAGAAGCTGCAAGGCTACGATCCTGCGGACGTCGATCAATTTCTCGACGAAGTGATCGAGACGCTCGAGGATGAGGCGCACTCGCGCGCCGCGCTCGAAGCCGAGATATCGGACCTCAAAGAACGCATCTCGCATTTCAAAGCGATGGAGGAGTCGCTCCAAAACACGCTGCTGCTCGCGCAGCGCACGGCCGACGAGGTCAAGGCATCGGCGCACAAAGAGGCCGACCTGATTCGCGCCGAGGCGCGCGTCCAAATCGAACGCGAAATCGCCGCGTACGGCGACCGCGCAACCGAGGCCCGGCGCGAATATCAGCGCCACCTTGAAACGAGCGAGAAGGCGAAGAGCGAATTGCGCAGCCTGCTCATGACGCATCTCGCGCTGCTCGAGAAAGTCGAGTTGCAGATGCGTCCCGAAAACCCGTTCGTGCCGGCTCAAGGAGAGACCGCGAGCGACGACACGGCGCAGCAGCTCATGCCGAACGGCGCGGCGGCGATCTTCGCCGAGAAGTAAGCCTCCCCGCGCTGCCGTCGCGGATGCAATGGGGTAACACCGGCACAACCGTGAGGTAACCGCGCCCGTCTAGGCTGTTGGTCATGAACGGTATCGGACTCATGACGACCGCGCTCGTCGCGGCGCGCGAACGGCTCGACGACGCAACGCAGAATCTCGCGAACGTCCAAAGCGGCGGCTTTCAGCGGCGGATCGCCCACGTCGGCCTCGGACCGGGCGGCCTGACCGTCATTCACGAACGTGATTCCTCGCACGGCCCACTCGAACGGACGGGACGCGCGCTCGATCTTGCGACCGCTGGTGAGGGCGGATTTTTCGTCCGGGATCCCTCGGGCGCCGCGCTCCTCGTGCGCTCCGCGTCGCTGACGGCGAACGCCGACGGAACGCTCGCCGACGAGCGCGGACGGGCGGTGCTCGGCGAAAATGGCCCGGTCCGCGCGTCTTCGAACGCGACGGTGGACGCTGCCGGCGTGCTTCACGACGGCGCGCGCGCGGTTCGGCTGCGCACGGCGGAGGGAACGACGCTGCGCGACGGTTTAC
>JACRTZ010000289.1 GCA_014304965.1 Vulcanimicrobiota bacterium
GTCGTCTTCGCTCGCGCCAACGGCGACCGGCTCTCCGGGCGTCGTCGCATGGATACGCACGCGCTCGGCGCGCGGCAGTACAATCGTCAGTACCCCGTGCTCGTAATTCGCTTCCACCGCGCTCCGCTCGACGGCGAAGGGCAGTGCAACGCGGGCGCGGAATGGCCCGTAGGGGATGCCCATTTCGTGGTACGAACGCTGCTCGGGCCGGTCGCTCTCGCCGCGCACTTCCGGCAACCGCTTGCCATAAATCGTCAGCAGGTCGCTGTCGAGCGCGACGCGCAGATGTTCCTCGTTAATCCCCGCCAATTCGGCGCGGATAACCAGCGCTTTCTCAGTCTCATAGACTTCGAGCGCCGGACGCCATGCATCGGTGGTGATCCGCAGGCTGAGGCCGAACCGGTAGGTCGCATGGGGGTCATGATCGCGCCCAGACATGGCAATCCTCCCCGTTAATCCGTTTCATCATTGTGCAATTCTCCCCGCTCACTGTGGAGCACTCAACGGTATACAACACGGTCGCGAGGAATTTGTTCCGAATTTAGCACTCTCCGTTCGTGAGTGCTAAACCGACGTGCGCAGTGTATCCCGATGCGGCGCGTTTGGCAAGCGCGGCGGCGCGTGGCGCGCGGATCAGGGCGTTTAGCGGCGCGATCGTTCGGTTATACTACGTACGTTCGCGGACAATGCCAGCGAAGGAGGGTGGTTCATGGATGTGCAGGAGTTCCAGACGAAGTGGCGCGGCGTGACGCGGACGGAACGCTCCGCAGCGCAGGAACACTTCATTGACATCTGCCGCCTCCTCGGGCAGCGGACGCCCGCCGAAGCCGATCAAGCAGGCGAGTTCTACACGTTCGAGCGCGGCGTCCGCACGGTACGCGGCGGCAATGGCTTCGCGGATGTCTGGTGGCGCGGCAAGTTCGGCTGGGAATACAAGCGCAACCGCGCCAACCTCGATGACGCATACCAGCAATTGCTGCTCTACCGCGAGGATTTGGAGAACCCGCCGCTTTTGGTCGTCTCGGACTTCGAGCGGTTCCAGATTCATACGAACTTCACCGGCACGGCGAAGCGCGTGTATTCCTTCCTGCTCAACGAACTCGACAAGCCCGAAAATCTCGCCGCCCTGCGCGCCGTTTTCGAGGACCCGGAGCGGCTGCGCCCAAATCGGACGGCGCAGGCAGTTACAGAAGATGTGGCGGCGCGGTTCGGGCAACTGGCGCTGAACATGCAGCAGCGAGGCATTGAACCGCATCGTGCCGCGCACTTCCTCGTCCAACTACTCTTCTGCTTCTTCGCGAAGGATGTGGGATTGCTCCCGCCGGCTATCCTCCTACGGCTACTCGATTTCACCGCCAAACGCCCCGAACGCTTCCCCGGTGAGATCACCGCGCTTTTCCGCGAGATGCAATCCGGCGGCGCAGTCGCATACGAAGAAATCAAACGTTTCAACGGCGGGCTGTTCGCGGAGATAGATGCCGTTCCCCTGCTCAAGGACGAACTCGTCGAACTGGCGAAGGCGTCCCGGCTCGACTGGGGCAGCATCGAACCGGCGATCTTCGGCACGCTCTTCGAGCGGTCGCTCGACCCGGAGAAGCGCGCCCAACTCGGTGCGCACTACACGAACCGGCCCGACATCGCGCGCGTTGTGGACCCGCTTGTGCGCGTTCCGCTCATGGCGCGCTGGGCGGCGGCGCGCGCCGAAGCGGGCGCGCTCAAGGCCGCGTGGGACGTCGCGACCGGGCGTGCGAAAGAGGCACGGCGGCAAGCATTCGCCAACGCGCTCTTCGATTTTCAGGCATCGCTCGCCGCGTTCCGCGTGCTCGATCCGGCGTGCGGCAGCGGCAACTTTCTGTACGTCGCCCTCGCCGCTCTCAAGGATGTCGAAAAGGAGGTCGTCAAATACGGCCTGATGAACGGGCTGCCGCAGGTGCCGCAGCGCGTCGGGCCGCGCCAGTTGCACGGTCTCGAAATCAACGAATACGCGCGCGAGCTCGCGCAAGTCGTCGTTTGGATCGGCTACCTGCAATGGATGCACCAGAACGGCTTCGTGGCGAACACCGATCCCGTCCTCGAACCGCTCGACACGATCCGCCTGCAAGACGCCCTGCTCGACCGCGCCGACCCCGCGCACCCGGCGGAAGCGGCATGGCCGGAGGCGGATGTCATCGTCGGCAACCCGCCCTTCCTCGGCGGTAAACTGCTGCGGCGGCGGCTCGGCTCCGACTACGTGGACGACCTCTTCGCCGTGTATGCGGGTCGCGTGGCGCGCGAGTCCGACTTCGTCTGCTACTTCTTCGAGCGGGCGCGGGAACAGATCGCGGCGGGCCGCACGGCGCATGCCGGACTGCTGGCGACGAACTCCATCCGGGGCGGCGCGAACCGCGCCGTGTTGCGGCGCATCAAGGAGAGCGGCGACATCTTCATGGCGTGGGCGAACGAGCCGTGGATACTGGACGGCGCGGCGGTCCGCATCTCCATCGTCGGCTTCGACAATGGCGCGGAGACGGCGCGCACGCTGGATGGTGCGGCGGTTTCGCGGATCAATCCGGACCTGACGGCCGGCGTGGACATCACGGCGGCGCGGCGGCTGCACGCCAACCTCGGCATCGCCTTCATGGGGGACACGAAGGGCGGGCCGTTCGACGTGTCGCCCGATCTCGCCGTGCCGTGGCTACACGCGCCACTCAACCCGAACGGCAGGCCGAACACGGATGTCGTGCGCCCGTGGGTGAATGGGGACGACATCACCGGGCGCACGCGCGGCATGTTCATCGTGGATTTCGGCACCGACATGACCGAAACGGATGCCGCGCTCTACGAAGCGCCGTTCGCCTATGTCAGCGCATTCGTCAAACCGGAACGCACCCAGAACCGGCGCGCGGCGTACCGCGAGCGGTGGTGGCTGCATGTCGAGCCGCGCGTCGGCATGCGCGCCGCCCTCACGAGATTGGCACGCTACATCGGCACTGCGCGAGTCGCTAAACATCGCCTCTTCATTTGGCTGCCGACCGAAATCTTGCCCGATAGTCAAGTAATCGTCGTCGCGCGGGATGACGACTACTTCTTCGGCGTGCTGCACTCCCGCGCGCACGAGGTTTGGTCATTGAAGCAGGGAACATGGCTCGGCGTGGGCGACGATCCGCGTTACACGCCAACGACCTGCTTTGAGACGTTCCCCTTCCCGGAGCCGGACGACGCGGGGCGCGCGGCAATCGCAGAGGCGGCGCAGCGGCTTGATAC
>JACRTZ010000280.1 GCA_014304965.1 Vulcanimicrobiota bacterium
TCGTGGTGCTATCGGTCGCGGCGAATTCGGTCCTAAGCGCGATCGAGCGCCGCCTCGCGCGCTACCGCTCGCTCGCATGAGTCATGGGGTAACGCTCGGGCGACTCGGCCTCGCGGTTGCATTCTTCGCTGTATGGCAAATCGCGAGCGCAACCTTTGCGAGCTATGTGTTGCCTTCGCCGCTCGTGACCGCGCAGACGGTCGTGACGGGCATTCGCGAAGGCTGGCTCGTCGGCGCGACGCTGGTTACCCTGAAAGAAACGATTCCCGCCTTCTTGATCGCCGCGACCACCGGTTTCGCGCTCGGGGTGTTGCTCGGCGTCAGCCGTTTTTGGGGCAGCGTGTTCGAGCCGATGATCCTCGGTACGTACGCGATTCCGAAGATCACGCTCTATCCGATCTTTCTGTTGGTCTTCAAGGTGGGCAGCGCTTCGAAGATTGCGTTCGGCTTCTTTCACGGCGTGTTTCCGATTCAAATCGTCTCGCAAGCAGCGACCGCAAATTTGAATCCCGTTTTTCTCAAGGTAGCGCGCACCTTGGGGTTGTCGCCCTGGCAGATCGCGGTGCACGTCGTCATGCCCGCAATCTTCCCGGCGCTGATCGTCGGCTTGCGGCTCGCGTTCAGCCTGACGTTCATCGGGGTCGTTCTTGGCGAAATGATTGCCAGTAACGCCGGTCTGGGCTTCTTGCTGAGCGCGTCGGACGCAACCTTCGATCTCAAACGCACGCTCGCGGTGCTGGTCGTGCTCGCGGTCATCGGCGTCGGCGCGAACGCGCTCTTCTTCGCATGGGAGCGGCGAATGACTCCGCTGCGTGCAGGGATGCCTGAGTTGGACGTCGCCCGCAAATAGCAGTACTCGGAAACGGCGCCCAAGCAGGCAACGTGAGGGGCGCCTTCCAAGAGCCTGGACTCGCGCGTTGCTCGGTTGCCGATACGCGGGACGCCGGAGGATGTTGGTTGGCTAAACTTCTGGGATCGCCGGACGCGACGCGGCGCGAACGCGGTCTCGCACTTCTGCGAACGATGATTCGCATCCGCGTGCTCGAGGAGGGGCTCGAAAAGCATTTCCTCGGCGGCGACATTCCCGGATTCGCGCACCTCTCCATCGGACAGGAGGCGGTCGCTGCCGGCGCGTGCGCGCAATTGCGCCGCGACGACTCGATCGCGTCTACGCATCGGGGCCACGGTCACACGCTCGCCAAAGGCACGGCGATGCGTCCGATGGTGGCCGAATTGTTCGCGCGCTCGACAGGCGTGTGCCGCGGTAAGGGCGGATCGATGCATATTGCCGACTTCTCGATGGGCATGCTCGGCGCGAACGGTGTCGTGGCGGGCGGTTTCGGTTTGGTCGCGGGCGCCGCATTGTCGGCCGTGCAACGCAAGACCGATCAAGTCGCGCTCTGTTTCTTCGGCGACGGCGCGACCAATCGCGGCCCGTTTCACGAAAACCTGAATCTGTGCGCCGTCTGGAACCTGCCGGCCATCTTCGTCCTGGAGAACAATCGGTACGCCTCGACGACGTCGACCGCCGAGACGATGAAGATCGCCGACGTCGCGTTGCGCGCCGCCGGTTACGGCATTCCGTCGCGCATCGTGGACGGCTTCGACGCCTTCGAGGTTGCCGACGCCGTCGGCGAAGCGGTGCAACGCGCGCGGAGCGGCGGCGGCCCGACCTTCGTGGAGTGCAAGACGTATCGCGCTCGCGGACATTTCATCGGCGACCCCGAGCGCTACCGCGAAAAAAGCGAAGTACACGGCGTGATGAGCGTTTCGGACCCGATTGCCCGGATGCAACTCTCGCTCGGGGAAGCGCTCGAGCCGGCGGAATTCGAGCAGCTCTGGCAGGCGGCGCGCGAGGAATTTGCCGACGCGGTCGCTTTTGCAAAGAGCTCGCCCGCTCCGGACGCGAGCGACGCATTTTTTGGCGCGTTTTCAGGCGATCGCGAGGAGGGCAACCCCGTGCGCCGCATCGAGGCGCGCGAGCGCGACGCGATGCTGCCCTTCGCACCGAACGTCGGACCGGGCTCGCAAGGGAGCGGACACTGATGGCCCGCACGATCAGCTTCAGCGATGCGACGCTGGAAGCCATGCAAGAAGAGATGCGCCGCGATCCGACCGTCTTCTTGATGGGCGAAGACATCGCGAAGCAAGGCGGCATCTTCGGCCAGTTCAAAGGCCTGCCGCAAGAGTTCGGCTTCGACCGCGTGCGCGACACGCCGATTTCCGAAGCGGCGCTGGTCGGCGCCGGCGTCGGCGCGGCGCTGACGGGGTGCCGTCCGGTCGTGGACATGCACTTTGCGGATTTTATCACCTGCGCGATGGACGAGGTCGTCAATCAAGCCGCCAAGCTGCGCTACATGTTCGGCGAGCAATGCGCCGTCCCGATGACGCTGCGCGCGCCCGACGGCATCACGAAATCGGCGGGCTCCCAACATTCGCAATCGCTCGAAGCGTGGTTCGTGCACACGCCGGGGCTCGAAGTCGTCATTCCGGCCGATGCGGAAGACGCCAAAGGCTTGCTCAAAGCCGCGATCCGCAGCGACAACCCGACGCTGTATTTCGAACACAAAGTGCTGTTCCCGCAGAAGGGCGCCGTCCCCGACGACGACGACTTCGTCGTGCCCATCGGCAGAGCGAAGACCATGCGCGAAGGCGGCGACGTAGCGATCGTCACCTACGGCATCACGGTGGGCCGCGCCCTCGACGCCGCGGCGCAGCTCGAAGCTGAGGGCATCGAAGCGACCGTCATCAACCTGCGCACGCTGTGGCCGCTCGATTACGATGCGCTCGCGAACGTCGCGGCGCGCACGCATCGCGTGGTCGTCGTGCACGAAGCCGTGAAGATCGGTGGCATCGGCGGGGAGATCGCGGCGTTCCTCGGCGAGCACTGCTTTGATGATTTGGACGCGCCCGTCGTTCGGCTGGGAGCCGCGCACGTGCCGGTTCCGTTCGCGCCGATTCTGCAAGAAGCGATGTATCCGAAAGCGCCGATGATCGCCGACGCCGCGCGCAAGCTCGTGCGGCGCGAGCTGTAAGCAACGATGCCGGTCGAGATCGTCATGCCGAAACTCGGCTTGACCATGGATGCGGGCACGATCGGACGCTGGCTCAAAGCGCCCGGCGAAACCGTGCGCGAGGGCGAGCCGCTGCTCGAGGTCTCGACCGACAAGATCACCTACGAAGTCGCGTCGCCGGCAAGCGGCATCCTGTCAGATGCGCGTGGCGGCGAAGGTGACGAATTCGCGTGCGGCGCCGTACTCGGCACGATCGGCGTCGCGGGTGAGGCTGCGGAAGCGCCGCCTGCGAACGATTTTCGGGCCGCGGAGCACTCGGTGCAGCCGCTCGAATCGCCGCGCGTCGTCGCACCCGTTCACCTCGCGAATGCCGGCGGCAACGGCACCCGCGTCGTCGCGTCGCCCGCGGCTCGCAAACTCGCCCGCGAGAGCGGTGTATCGCTGCAAGGACTGCGCGGAAGCGGCCCGCACGGGCGCATCACGCTGCACGACGTGACCGCGAAGGCGCGCGCATCTTCCGGCGCGCCCGCTTCGGCGCGAGACGAATTCCCGCCGCGTCTCCCGCCCGCGCGCCGAGCGATTTATAAGAAGATGACCGAGGTCGGACGTCTGCCGCTCGCGCAGGTCGAGACGACCGCTTGGGTGGACGCGCTGGCCGCGCTGATCCGCGCGAACGGCGACATCGGCTGGACGGCGTTTGCGGTGTATGCCGCCGCGCGCCTGCTGCTCGACCATGCGGAGTTGCGCACCGACGCTTCGACCGGCGCCCCGTTCGAACGCATTTCGATCGGCATCGCTGCCGATACGCCCCACGGCCTGATCGTTCCGGTCGTCCGCGACGCCGAACGGCGAACGCTCGCGGACGTGCAACGCGAGATCGGCCGGCTGGCGGCTGCGGCGCGCGCAGGTTCTCTATCGCCTGACGACGTCGGCAGCGCTGCATTTTCCATCTCCAATGTCGGGCCGCAACGCGTCGAACGCGTCGCGCCCCTGCCGGATCCTCCGCAGACGGCCATCCTCGGACTCGGCGCGGTGACGCAACGGCCGTCCGTCGCGGCCTCAGGTCAGATCGTTGCCGCGCACGCGATGATGTGCGTGCTCACGTTCGACCACCGCTTCGTGGACGGCGCGCCGGCCGCGCGCTTTCTGGCCGCCTTCGCCGCTTCGTGCGCGGATCCGGGACGGTTCTTGTAATGGCGCGCGACCATACGCCCGTTGCGGTCGTCACCGGCGGCGGCAGCGGCATCGGCAAAGCGCTGTGTGCGGTCCTGGCGCGCGAGGGCTGGTCCGTCGCTGTTGCCGATCGCGACGCGGCCGCCGCCGAAACGGTCGCGCGCGAAGTGGGCGGTTTCGCGCATTCGGTGGACGTGGCGGACGAAACGTCGGTCGGCGCCTTGTTCGCTGCGGTTGCCGCGAAGTTCGGCCGGCTTGACGGGCTCGCGACCTCGGCCGGCGTCGTTGACACCACGCCGTTTGCGGACATCAGCGTTGCGACGTTCGAACGCGTGCACGCGGTCAACGTGATCGGCACGTTTTTATGCATTCGCGAAGCGGCCAAAAAGATGCAGCGCGGCGGCCGCATGTGCACGGTCGCGAGCGTTGCCGGCAAGCGTGGCGGCGGACTGTCGGGAACCGCGGCGTATGCCGCGAGCAAAGGCGCCGTCCTTGCACTCTCGCGCAGCGCCGCGCGCTCGCTTGCGGCTCAGGGGATCACCGTGAACTGTGTCGCGCCCGGCGCGACGCTGACCCCCATGCTCGCCGAACGGTTTAACGATCTGGAGCACCGCCGCCGCGTCGAAGGCATGACGCTGCTCGGACGCTCCGCGGAGCCTGCCGAGATCGCCGAAGCGATCGCGTGGCTTCTTTCCCCGCGCTCGTCATTCGTCGCCGGAGAGACGTTGACGATCGACGGCGGCCTCATGCTCGACTAAAAAGGAGATTTTCACCATGACCGACCGCAGAGTATCCCGGAGCCGCTTCATTGCGGGAACCGCCGCCACGTTCGCATCGATCGCCATCGTCAAGAGGGCGGCGCGGGCCGCCGACTGGACCTATAAGTACGCGAGCAACGTTTCCGTCGACCATCCGCTCAACGTGCAGATGCGCCAGTGCTGGACCGCGGTCAAAGCGGAGACCAAAGGCCGCCTTGACGTGCAGATGTTCCCGAACAACCAGCTTGGCGGCGACACCGCCGTCTTGCAGCAGTTGCGCTCGGGCGCGGTGCAGTTCTTCACGCTCGACGGCGGCATTCTTCAATCGGTCGTGCCGGTCGCGGCCATTCAAGGCGTCGGCTTCGCGTTCAAGGATTCTGCAGAGGCCTTCCGCGCGCTCGACGGTGCCCTCGGCGATCACGTTCGCGGCGAAATTACCAAAGCCGGATTCTACGTGCACCCCAAGATGTGGGAAAACGGGATGCGCCAGATCACCTCGTCCACGCGACCCATCAAAACGGCGGCGGACTTGCAGGGCTTCAAAATTCGCACGCCCGCCGGCGAACTGTGGGTGGATCTCTTCAAGTCGCTCGGCGCATCGCCGGGTCCGCTCAACTTCAACGAAGTGTACACCGCGCTGCAGACCAAAGTGTTCGAGGGCCAAGAGAACCCGTACGCGATCATTGACGTCGCGCGCTTGTACGAAGTCCAGAAATACCTGAGCGTGACGAATCACATGTGGTCGGCCTTCCATTTCCTAGGCAACCCCGACGCCTGGAAGGCGCTGCCGCCCGACGTGCAGGCCGTCGTCGAGAGAAACCTCAGCAAGTACGCGCTGCTGCAACGACGCGCGACACAACTGCGCAACGATACGCTCGCCGAAAAGCTCGCGCGGCGCGGCATGGCGATCAATCGCGCCGACACGAGCGGTTTTCGCATGAAGCTGTCGTCGTCGGGTTTTTACACGCGCTGGAAAGGAAAATTCGGCGAGCAGGCTTGGAGTCTCTTAGAGAAGAGCTCGGGAAAGCTGGCCTGACATAGTAACCGGCGCCGCGACCGCCGGAACGGATCCGCCGGCGCTGCGGCGCCGGTGGACGGCCGGGGTGGATCGTGCGATCGGCGCGCTCGTCGAACCGATCTGTTCGCTCCTGATCGTCGTGGAGGTTGCTATCCTCGCGACCGGCGTGTTCAGCCGGTACGTGATGGGCAGCGCGCTGTCGTGGACGGACGAACTCGCGACGCTGCTCTTCATTTGGTTGACCATGCTCGGCGCGGTCCTGGCCTATCGCCGCTCCGAGCACATGCGGCTGACCGCGTTCGAGCGTTCCGCGTCGCCGCGCGTGCGCGCGTGGCTCGAAACGATCTCCGCCGCGGTGGTCGCGATCTTTTGCATCGAGTTATTGTACGCGACGCTCTGGCCGATCGGTCCGCGTTTTTCCGCGAGTTATTTTGGGCAGCAACTGGTGGACCACACGCCGGCGCTGCACTTGGCGCGCACCTGGAATGTCGCGGCCATCGTGGTCGGGCTCGTACTGATCTTGGTCCTTGCGATCACGCGCCTGAGCGACGTGGACGGCCGCCGCGTTGCGGTAGTGTTCGGCGCGGCCGTCCTGTTGTCGCTCGCCGCGTACGCGAGCCGCGGTGCGCTCGTCTCGCTCGGCAACTGGAATCTGGTGCTCTTTTTCGTCGTGCTGGTCGGCGCTTTCATCACGATCGGCGTGCCGATCGCGTTTGCGTTCGGGGTCGGAACGCTCAGCTATCTCGCGCTCGCGACGAGCGTGCCGGTCTCGACGATCTCGGGCCGGATGGACGAAGGCATCGGCAACCTCGTGCTGCTTGCGGTGCCGCTCTTCGTGCTGCTCGGCTTGTTGATGGAAAACGCCGGCATCGCCAAGCGGCTGGTGGATTTCATCGCGAGCTTCATCGCGCACGTTCGCGGCGGTCTCGGCATCGTCTTGCTGTTCGCGATGTATTTGGTCTCCGGGATCAGCGGGTCGAAGGCCGCCGACATGGCCGCGGTCGCCCCGGTGCTTTTTCCGGAGATGGAACGTCGCGGGCAAGAACGCTCGGAGATGATCGCGCTGCTCGCAAGCTCGGGCGCGATGGCCGAGACGATTCCGCCGAGTCTCGTGCTCATCATCATCGGCTCGGTCTGCGGCGTGTCGATCGCGGCGCTCTTTACGGCCGGTCTGCTGCCGGCGGCAATCGCCGCGCTCGCGCTCGTCGTGGTCGTCCTTCTGCGTTCGGGTGGGGATCGCAAAGAGTTTGCGGCGCGGCCGCGCCTCGCGACGATCGCGAAGCTGTTCGTCATCGCCATTCCGGGTCTCGCGTTACCGCTCTTGATTCGCGCCTTCGTGCTCGGCGGCGTCGCGACCGCGACCGAGGTTTCGACTGCCGGCATCATCTACGTGTTACTCGTCGGGGCGTTCGTGTATCGCGAGCTCGATTGGCGCCGCTTTCCCGCAATCTTGCGCGAAACCGCATCGCTCACCGGCGCCATCATGCTGATCATCGCAGCGGCAACGGCGATGGGCTGGGCGCTGACGCAATCCGGTTTTGCGCAGCAACTCGCCGATGCGCTCGGTCACGCGCCGGGCGGCAAGAACGGCTTCATGCTGCTCTCCGTCGTGCTCTTCATCGTGCTCGGCTCGGTGCTCGAGGGCATTCCGGCCATCGTGCTGTTCGGGCCGTTGCTCTTTCCGATTGCGGAGCACGCCGGCATCAATCAAGTACACTACGCCATCGTCGTCGTGCTTGCGATGGGCGTGGGACTGTTTGCGCCACCGCTCGGCGTCGGCTATTACGCGGCGTGCGCGATCGGCCGCTGCGAACCCGATCGAGCCGCCGGCCGGATCGTGCCGTATCTCGCGGCGCTCGTCGTCGCGCTCTTGATCGTCGCGTTCGTGCCCTGGATTTCGCTCGGCTTTTTGCATACGACGTAAAAGCCGCCCGTTGGTCTTCCTCGCGGCGCAGAGCTTGCCGGTTCCTCGGCCGAGCGAGCAACCTCGGGGAACCGCACCGGCACTGCCGCCGTTCATAAGGATAGCGTCCGCCGCGGCCGTTTAGGTCCGCGCGGAACGGGGAGAGGAATCATCGTGCACATTTTCGGGATTTTCCGCAGGCCGCTGGCCGCGGGTGGAACGGCCGCCGCGATTCTGGCAACGGCCCTGGCCGCAAGCGCTCAGGTCGCCGTCAGCATCAACGGCACGCCCGCCACATTTTCGCCACCGCCGATCGAACGCGCGGGGCGCATCTTCGTTCCGCTCCGCGGCGTATTCGAACGCCTCGGCGCGAGCGTCGTCTACGCAAACGGCGTGATCAACGCCCACGCGCCGGGCAAAGACATTTCGCTCAAGGTCGGTTCGAATCTGGCGACCGTCAACGGCGTCGCGCAGGCGATCGACACGCCGCCCTTCATTGAGGGCGCGAGCACGTACGTGCCGTTGCGCTTCGTCTCGCAAGCGCTCGGCGCAACCGTGAGCTACGAGCAGATCAGCCGCTCGGTCGCGATCAACACGCCGCAAGCGCCGGCCGCGACGCCGGTTCCCGGGGCAGCGACGCTCAATTCGGGCGTAAACCTGAACGGCTCGATGCAGACCGACATCAGCAGCGCGACCGCGCACGTCGGCGACACATTTGCCGTCAACCTCGTGCCGCCATATCCCAACGATGACACGACCTTCGCAAACGCATATCTCGTCGGTCACGTGAGCGACGTCGTCAAAGCCGGTCAAGGCCGTAAGGCGCAACTGCAGCTCGCATTCGACAAGATCGTTTTTCCTGATGGTCACACGCTGCCGGTCGCTGCGCACGTCACCGGCGTGCAAGAAAAGAAGGGCAGCGCTATCGCGCAGCAAGCCGCGGGCGCGCTCGGCGGCATGATCGTCGGAAACATCATCGGCAAGACCGTGCTGCACACGAACGTCGGCGGAGCGATCGGCGCGGCCGGTGGCTTCCTCTACGCGAACAACCTCAAGACCGACGTCACGATTCCGAAGTCTTCAAGCGTGACGATTCAAACCGAACAGCCGCGACGCCAGTCGACGGCCACGATGGCCCCGGTCCGCTAGCGCTGACCCGCTAGCGCTGTACTAGTCGAACGAGCGGCCGAGGGGAAACTCTCGGCCGCTTGCTTTTCCCGAAAGGCCGCGCCGTACCGGATCAGAACTGCTCTCGGGCGATGGGTGCTTTCCGAAAAGACGCGGCGTGAAAACGGCGATCCTGGTCGCTCATGCGACCGCGCGCCAAGTTGCGGACGAGCTGAAACTTGCTCGCTCCGCCCTCGTCGAACGCGGTGTGGAGCTGCTCGAAATGCACGTCGTCGAAAGCGATAAGCGCTTGCGCAAAGCCGTCCGGCGCGCCATCCACAAAGCGCCCGACGTCGTGATCGTCGCCGGCGGCGACGGCACGATGACCAAGGTGGTCGGCGAATTCGCTTGGTCCGGAGCGGTCCTCGGCGTTCTGCCGCTCGGCACGGGAAATAGTTTTTCGCTCAGCCTCGGCATCGGCTCCGACATCGAGCGCGCGGCTGACGCGATCGCTCGCGGCGAGATCGTCAAGGTGGACCTCGGGACGATCGACGACGGCTACTTCGCAAACTTTGCGACGATCGGCTTCGCTTCGGTCGTCGCGGGCCAAACGCCGAAGCCGCTCAAACGGCTTTTCGGCGCGCTCGCCTACGTGTTCGCGGGGATCCTGCCGTTTCTGCGGGCGCAAAGTTTTCGCTGCAGAGTGAAAGCCGAGAACGAAACGCTCGACTTCGAAACCTATCAGGCAATCGTCGCGAGCGGGCGCTACTTCGGGAAGTCGCCGGTCACCCCCGACGCAAGCGTGGAAAGCGGAAAGCTCGCTTTCTTTGCAACGACCGATGCGGGCCCGCTCGATCTTGCGACGACCTACCTTGCGCTCGTGACCCAGCGTCAAACCTTGCTCGCAAACGGCCATGTGCTCTCGTCGGAAACGCTCAAGATCCGCACCTGGCCGCGACAGCGCATCTCCATTGACGGTTCGCCGTTCGGCAAGACGCCCGTGCGGCTCGGCGTTGCGGCGAAAGCCTTGCGCGTCATGCTCTCGGCACAGCCCCCGGGTACGATAGCTTCATGACGACTCCACTTCGCTGGGCGCTCGCGGCGCTTCTCGCATTTGCCGCATTCCTCGGGCTCGGCGCGCTCGTCGCCCGCAAGCCGCCGCTCGGGGCGGACGTCGAAGCCGCGGACCTCTGGCTCGGACGTGGCACCGAGGCGGCTTGGTGGCTCACGCAGTCGGGCTATGGCATCTTTTTGGCGGCCCTCGGACTGCTCGCCCTCGGCG
Organism: Vulcanimicrobiota bacterium; assembly: GCA_014304965.1. Lineage (GTDB taxonomy): Bacteria > Vulcanimicrobiota > Vulcanimicrobiia > Vulcanimicrobiales > Vulcanimicrobiaceae > Cryoxeromicrobium > Cryoxeromicrobium davisii. Next base: position 10,256 of record JACRTZ010000280.1, read on the forward strand.
TGACGATCGTGCTGCACACCGGGGTCCGCCGCACCTTGCTGATCGTCGCCGCGCAAGTTGCTTCGCAGGCCGCCACGGGCGGCTTTAAGATCGTTTTTGCCCGGCCGCGGCCCGACCATTGGCTGGTCCGGCACGAGCCGGCCTTCTCGTATCCGAGCGGCCACGCCGTCACCGCGGTCGTGTTCTACTGCGGCCTGGCCGCTGTCGCGCTCGGCCTGCCGATTCCGCGCGCTGCCCGCCTAGTCGCCGGCTTCGCGCTCGTCGGCTGGGCCATCGGAGTCGCTTGGTCCCGGGTCGCGCTCGGCGCCCACAACGTCACCGACGTCCTGGGGGGCGTCCTCTTCGGGACGGCTTGGTTTTGCGTCGTGGCGGCCGTGGACGCCCTCGTGCGCGAGCGGCGGCCCGCCCGGGCCTGAGGCCTCCATTGGCGCGCAAACCCAAGAAACCCAAGAAACGGAAGCCGAAAACCGTGCCGCGCTTGGGGCCGCCCGAGAACCTGCGGCCCGCCGGCGCCCACGCCGACAAGCGCAAACGCTTACGCGAGCGGGCGGAGCGGCTGGAAATTGAGGCCGAGCAGCGGCCCGACAACGTCAAGGCCGGCTGAGCGCGCGCCGATATCCGGAAAAGAGAGGTTTCCGGAACGAATGGATGCTGCCCTGAACCCCGCGCCCGGCGCGCCCCCGAGCCGGCCGCCAATCCTCGCCGTCGCGATGCCGGCCGCCGGGCTTGTTTTCGTCGCCATCGCCCTCAGCGATCTCGCTTCCCATGCGCGGTTGACGATTTCTTCCGCGGAACTGTGGACCATGAGCGCGCTCGGAACCGGCGGCATCGTCGTGTTTTTCCTCAGCCTCCTCTTTAGCGTCGGCGGCCGGCAGCGCGAACTCGCCGGGGTGGCCGAGGGTCTGAGCCGCGAGTATCACGCGCTCGAGGAGCAAACCCATTCCCTCGAGGCCGCCAAGCGCGACGTCGAAGCCGTGCTCGATTCGGTGCCTTCCCGCCTGCTGTTGATCGACGGCACTTATCGCATCGCCGGCTCGTATTCGAGCGAACTCGAATCCATTTTCTCGCATCGCGAGGAGGACGAAGGGAACTTCCTCAACGTGCTGCGCCGCCTATTGCCCGAAGCGAAGTTCAAGGCGGCGCGCGACTATCTCGCAACCTTGTTCGAGTCCGGCGGCGACGAACGCGCCCTCGCCGACCGCAATCCGTTGCGCGAAGTCGAAGTCACGGCGAGCGCTTCGGACGGCGCGATCGCGTTGCGCAGTCTCGATTTTCATTTTCGCCGCATCGTTGAGAACGGCGCGGTCGAGCGGGTGCTGGTCAGCGTCGAAGACGCAACCGACCGCTTCGAGCGCGACCGGCAGCTGCGCGAAGGCGATCAACGCAAGGTCAAACAATTCGATCTCTTGCTCGGCATCATGCATGTCGAACCGCGGGCTCTCGAACGTTTCGTGCAGACCGCGCGCGAGCAGTTGAGCGGCATCGACGAGGCGCTGCGCGCATCCGACTTCGCCTCCGCGGCCGGAAACCGCGTGGCGCTGCTGCGCCAGCGGCTCGACACCGTTTTGCGGCGCGTGCGCGACATCAAGGATAGCGCCACGCTGCTGCGGCTGGCGCACTTCGAGCGGCGCGCGCTCGATTACGAACGTCACGTGCTCGATCTCAAGAGTCGCACGGCTCCGCTCGGCGGCGACGACTTCCTGAGCTTGATCATCGCACAGGCCGAATTCCGTAGCGAACTCGAGGAGTTGGCGTGCTTGCGCGTGCGCCTGGCCGGCTTGCGTCGCGCCGCGCGCGTGCACGAAGAGATCGGCGACGATCTCACCATCTCGGTATCGCAGGTCGCAGCCGAACTCGCCGCTTCGCAAGGCAAAGAGATCGTCATTGAAACCGACGGGTTCGATACGCGTTCTTTACCGGCCGAGCGGCGGCTCGTCGTGAAGGACGTCCTGCTCGAACTTACGCGAAATGCGGTCGTTCACGGCATCGAGGATCCCGCCACGCGCGAAGCCGCCGGCAAGCCCCGTGCCGGAACGATCTCCATTTCGCAGGCCGACGCCGCCCCGGGTCACTTCGCCTTCGCGTTTCGCGACGACGGCCGCGGGCTCGACCCCGCGCGCATCAAAGAGCGCGCGATCGCGGCCGGCCTGATCGACTCCGAGCGCGCTTCGATGCTCGACGATTCCGAGGTTGCGGGCTTCATTTTTTCTCCGGAGTTCACGACCGCGGCGAACACCGGCTTCGAAACGTTCCGCGGCATGGGTCTCGCCGTCGTCAAACAACGCGTCGTGGACGAGTGCGGCGGCACGATCACGATCGACGCCGAGAGCGGCACGTTCTGCGAGTTCACATTCGCGCTTCCCGGAGTCCGCGCCGAAGTTTTCTAGCGGCCCCGGTTCCGGTCGGACGTTAGCGGCGTTTGCCGCCGAGCAAACCGAAGATCAGTTTGGCGATCCCGAGATCGCCCTTCTTTTCGTTGGGGGCCGCAACGCGTCCGGCCGGGCGCTGCGACGAACGCTCTGCCGCTTGGGCGGCCGCCGGCGGAAGGGCGGCCTCGGGTTCCGCGATCTCGGACGGTGTGGCTTCCAACTCGGAAAAAATGAGGCGCTCTGCGATCGGGCGATCGGCGGCCGCGTGCGCAACCCCGTTGGGTGAGGCTTCCGGGCGCGCAGCCGCGCGTTCGGGCGTTTCACGATGAACGTCGTCGCGCAGGCGCCGCAGTAGCGTCTCGGCTTCGGCGCGCCGTTTGGATGCGTCCAGCTCTGAGGCATGTAATTCGGCGATGCGACGTTCCAGCTGGCCGAGCGCTTCGCGACGGCCGTGGCGCAGGCGTTCTTCGGCGGCGCGCTGCTGGTCGGCAAGCCGGACGATTTCGAGGTCGAGGCGCGTCGCTTCGTACTGGGCTCGATCGAGTTCATCTTGGGCGAGCGCGACGTCGCGGCGCAAATCGTTGAGGACCGCCTCGGCCTCTTCGCGATCCTTGGCCGCGGCAATTTCGGTCGCGCGCGATGCGTTTACGCGCTCTTCCAGCTCGATGCGCTCTGCCGACAAGCGTTCTTCGTCGGCACGATCGTGGCGAGCACGCGCCTCGAGCAGGTCCGCTTCGTGGCGCGCGCGCTCTTCGACCATTCGCTCGCGCTGCACGCGCTCGCGGTCGCCGAGCTTTTCGGCATCTATGCGGGCCGCGCCGGCGAACGTTTCCGCCGCGCGAAATCCAAGCGCGCGCTGCTCGGCTTGCTCGCGACGCATCCGCGCGCCCGTCTCGTTGTCGATGAGATCTGACAGCTCGTGTTCGAGTTCGCTGCGTTGCGCGTTGACCTCGGGGCGGTAGCGCCGGCGCTCCCGGGCGTTTGCCTCGGCTTCGGGAAGGCGTTCGCGTGCGCTTGCCACCTGTTGCTGGCCGCGCTCGATCCAACGATCCACCTCGGTGCGTTCCTCGACGGCGCGGGCTTGCTCGCGCGCAAATTCTTCGATCTCGGCTTCGAGCGCCGCGACGTCTACGTGCTCAAACACCGTGCGGTCCCCAGGTCGGCCCGATTTGCAGCCGAACCGCGGGGCGGCGATTTCTCGGCACTTCTGCAACCCGTACGCGCACGGTGATTGGTTCGCGTTGCGGACCCGGCTCAACTGCGGGCTCGACGCTTTGAGATCCGGGCTCGACGAACGCGGGCGGCTCCGTCTCCGCGAACGCGAACTCTTCGGCGGCCGGCGCAAAGGTCTCGAACTCGATCGGGTCGACCACGACGGGGTCCGCATAGCGGACGTACGACGGTACGATCGCGCAGTCGGCGGAGCGCTGCGCTGCGCGCTGCATTTCGCTTGCGAGGTCGGCGGCCGAGCCCATGCGGTGCACGACCGATGCCAGATCTTCAGCGGCGATCTCGCCGTGTGCGACCGCGAGCCACGCTCCCGCGGGGGTTTCCAATCGCACGGCGTGCCGTTTGGGTGACGCGGCAAGAGCGAAGGCCGGAAGGCGTTGCAGGCTAGCCGTCATCGCTTCTGAGAGCGTTCCGCCGTCGGCGAAGCGGCGATCGACGAAACGGTAGAGTGCGTAGCCCGCGATTGCGCTGAGCACGAGTGCGTGTGCGGCCGCCGCTGCGACGCCGAGCGACGGCGTGAAGGTACGGAGTGCGAAAGTGCTGACGGGCTCCGCAACGAGCGTAACCGCAAAGGCGCTGGCGCCGATCCACGCGGCGCGCCCTCCGGAAAAGAACGTTTCCAGCGAGCGCCGGCGGCATGCGAGGAGCGCGCAGGCGATTGCGCCGAGCCAAAGCGGGCTCCACGTCGCGATGCGTCCAAAACGCGCCGCCGGCAACGCCGTGAAGAATGGATCGAGGGCGAAGGCGACAGCCGTGAAAGCCACGCCGGCCCAGGCCGCAGCTCGAACGGTGCGCGGCGAATGGAGGCGCGGATCTGCGGCGACGATTCCGGCGGCCAACGCGACGACCGCGCCTGCGTCGAAGCGATGCGCGACCGTGAACAGATCGAGCGCGAGCGCGATTCCAACTGCAAGTGCGAACCAGCGCGGCGCGCGCACGTAGAGCGCAAGCGCGAACGGAAAGAGCATTGCGAGACGCACGGCGATGCTGACGAGCCAGAACGCATCGTTCCCGAGTGCGTTACCCGCGAACGCGATCGTCGTCAGCAGCGCGGTTGCGGGCGGCAGCGTAGCGTGCGCGAAGCTGCTAAAGCCGTAACGGTGCGCGATGAGGGGCAGGGCAATCGTCAGGGCGGCGACGGCGAGGTATGCCGGCGCGAGTCGCAGCAGGCGGCCGAATGCGAATCGCAGCGGCAAGATCTGCTGAGGTCCGCGGTCGTCGAGTGACGACAAGATTGGTTGGGCCCACGCAAACGCGGCCAGCGCCACGAGCAGCGCGAAACCATGCGAGCCGGCCAACGCCGCGCGATGCGCGAGCGCGTCCGCCGCGCCGGGCCCTGGCGCGTGCTTAGCAATTTCATACGCCAGGATGCCGGCGACCCCGGCAGTCCGTAGAACGTCGAGCCGAACCGGCCGTTCCGCCTCCACCATCACCCTCAGAATATCGGCCCGAAGACGAGCCGAGGTGACCGGTTTAGCGGAATTCCACGAGGCGGCAGCGGCAAGCGCGCTCCGTCTCCGACGCGGCCTGGCCGCTTGCGGCCGGAACTCCGGTGTAGCCGACCGGGATCCAGCCGGCCCGGCCCTTCTTGGGGCCGCTTTGAACCTGGACCCGGACCCGGACGAATTCGGAGCCGTCGGGGTCGAAGGGGGCGATGCCCATCCGGACCGCGACGAGCGTCGTTCCGGTCGCAATTTGCTCCGGCGTGCGGGCACCGAGCGACGGATAGAAGTCGGCATAATTGCCGAAGCCGCCTGCGACGACCAGGCGGGTTCCCTCGGGGATCTCTGGTGAGAGGAAGTCGAGCCGAGTGAAGGAGTCCACGGGCGCGCCTTCGGGCCGGACCCGGACGACCGGACCGTAGACTTCCTGGACGCGGACCCGCAGTCCGATCGGCTGGCCGAGCGCGTCGGCGGGCCGTTCCGAGTAGTCGTCAGGCGGGCGGGCGGCGCTTTCGGCGGTACCGGTCAAAGCGGCTTCGGGAGTGTCGAGCGGCCATGGCGCCGCCCCCACGATGCCGACCTGGCCCGGGCGCAGGACGAGCCACTCCGGCAGCTCGGAGCCGTATTGGGCGTTCGCCGCGGCCGCCAAGGCCGAAAATATCGCGAAAACCATTACCGCCCGGCGCGCACAGTGCCAGGCTGTAGGCACTCTCATATGGACAATATCGGCATGGAACGCGTCGGAAATCGCCTGGTCTATTCGGCAAGCGATCTGGTCGACTTCGTAGCCTGCCGCCATCTGAGCGTTCTCGAGGCGCTCGTGGCCGACAGCCTCGAGCAGCGTCCGGCACCTTCGGCCGAAGATCAGCTCGTCTTTGCCGCGGGCCGAGCCCACGAAGCCGACTACCTTGCCGCGCTCTCCGACGGCCGCCGGAGTAT
>JACRTZ010000050.1:0-2672 GCA_014304965.1 Vulcanimicrobiota bacterium
CCGTCGAACCGTGGGACGGACCGGCGGCGCTCGTCTTCGCCGATGGCGACACGATCGGCGCCGCGCTCGACCGGTCGGGCCTACGACCGTTGCGGTGGTGTCGCACGGCGAGCGGCAAGGTGCTCGCCGCGTCCGAGGCGGGCGTCGTGGATTTCGGCGAAGACCCGATCGTTCAGCGCAGTCGTTTGGGTCCGGGCGGCCGGCTCATCGTGCGCTTCGCGAGCGGCGAGGTGGTGGATACCGAGACGTTCCGCAAAGAACGCCGGCGCCGCGCGGATTTTCGCGAGGTCGTGCGCTCGTGGTCGCTGCGGCTCGACGACGAACTCACTGCCGAATCTCATCCGCATTTGATGCGCGACCTCGTGCGTTTCGGATGCACGCGCGAGGAACTCAAAGACGTCATCGGCGTGCTTGCAGGCGGGAGCGAGCCCACGTCGTCGATGGGCGACGATGCGGCGCCGGCGTTCTTTGAAAGCGGCCTCGCACCGGCGCGCTACCTGCGACAGCGGTTCGCCCAGGTGACGAACCCGCCGATCGATTCGCTGCGCGAAGCGCTCGTATTCGACGTGCGCGCGTGGGTCGGCGCGGGCGACATCCACGGCGACGTTCCGGGCCCGGGCTCGATCGTCGCGCTCGAGAGCGCGATTCTTTCCGACAGCGCGTTCGACCGGCTGCGCTTTGACGCACGCATCCGCGAGCGCGCCGTTTCGATTGCGCTCGGCGCAGATTCGCTTCAAAGATGCTTGCGTCGCGTCTGCGACGACGCCGAGCATGCGGTTCGCGCGGGTTCGTCGCTCGTCGTGCTCGACGACCGTGCAGACGAGCCGCACGTTCCGGTGCTACTCGCGGCAGGGGCCGTGCATCAGCGTCTAGTTTGCACGGGTTTGCGCATGCAAGCGTCCATCGCCGCCGCCGACGGCTTTGCGCGCGATGCTCATTCGGTCGCGGCGCTCATCGGCGCCGGGGCGAACGTCGTAACCCCGTGGCTCGGTCTGCACGCCGCCGCCGAAGCGGGCGGGGCTTCGCGCTACCTCGACGGATTGCGCGCCGGCTTGCTGAAGGTTCTCGCGAAGCTCGGGATCTGCACGCTGCGCTCGTACGTTGGCGCGCAAACCTTTGAAACGCTCGGTCTGCATCGCGACGTCGTGGACTTGTGTTTTCCGCGCATGAAGGCGCACGTACCGACCGTCAACTTCTCGCATCTCGAAAAAGACGTCAGAACGTGGTTCGAGGCGTCTCGTTCGGAATCCGAGACGCTGCCGGACCGGGGATCGTACCGTTACCGGCGCGAGGGATTACGCCGCGCCTTCGACCCGCTCGCCATCAAAACGCTGCGCGCCTCGGCGATGAACGGAGACTACGATGCGTTCGAGCGCTTGTCCGATGCGCTCGAAACGCGTCCGCCCGTCACCTTGCGCGACTTGCTGCAGGCCGTCCCGCTGCGCCGTATGATCTCCGACGACGAGGTCGAAAATACGAGCAGCATCGTCGGCCGCTTTGCGACCGCCGCGATGTCGCTGGGTGCGATCGCTAGCGAGGTCCATTCGACGATCGCCCGTGCCGCGAACGCGATCGGCGCTCGCAGCAACGCCGGCGAAGGCGGCGAGCACCCGGCGCGCTATTCGCGCGAGCCGGGCAGCGGACGCAGCAAGATCAAGCAGGTCGCGTCGGCGCGCTTCGGCGTCGGCGCCGGCTACCTCGCGAGCGCCGACGAGATCGAGATCAAGATCGCGCAAGGGTCGAAGCCGGGGGAAGGCGGCCAAATTCCGGGCCACAAGGTCAGCGCGGAAATTGCGGCGTTGCGGGGATCGGCGCCCGGCATCTCGCTGATCTCGCCGCCGCCGCATCACGACATCTATTCGATCGAAGACCTCGCCGAGCTAATTTACGATCTGCGGCGGGCGGCGCCGCAGGCGCGCGTTGCGGTCAAACTCGTCGCGCAGTCCGGCATTGGGTACGTTGCGAGCGGCACGGCCAAAGCGGGCGCCGACGTCATCCATATCAGCGGTCACGACGGCGGCACCGGCGCCTCGCCGCTCTCGTCCATCGTCAACACCGGCTTGCCGTGGGAGATTGGTCTCGTCGAAGCCCATCACGCGCTGGTCGCGAACGGCTTGCGCGCCCGCGTGCGGTTGCGCGTGGACGGCGGGCTCAAGACTGGACGCGACGTCGTCTTGGGCGCGTTGCTCGGCGCCGACGAATTCGGCTTCGGCAGCGCGTTGCTCGTCGCGCTCGGCTGCATCTATGCGCGCCAATGTCACAAGAACACCTGTCCGGTGGGAATCGCGACCCAAGATGTAGCCTTGCGTGCGAAGTTTGCCGGTAAAGATTCCGAAGCGATCGCATTTCTCGAGTTCGTCGCGCGCGACGTGCGGCGCCGCTTGGCCGCGCTCGGGGCGCATTCGCTCGAAGAGATTCGCGGACGCTCGGATTTGCTGCGGCCGCGCCGGCTGACCGACGAACGTCTGGCCGAAGCCGACCTTTCTGAGATATTGCGCTTGCCCGAGCGCGCGCCCGCGGTCAAGCGCGTTTCGATCGATCCGACCCACCTCGACGATCTCGTCGCGCGTCCGTGGGCCGGCGGCAGGACGGTTCGTACGAGCCGCACGTCGTTTCCCATCGGGCCGGCGGACCGCGCCGTCGGCGCGCGCTTCGCGCACGAAATCTTGGAG
>JACRTZ010000050.1:2682-3231 GCA_014304965.1 Vulcanimicrobiota bacterium
GTACAAGGGAAGCGCCGGACAAAGTTTCGGCGCGTTTTCGACCGGCGGTCTCGTGCTCGATCTCGCCGGCGACGCCAACGACTACGTCGGCAAGAGCATGGAGGGCGGCCGCATTATCGTGCGCGGACACGATGATGCAAGCGAAGTCGTCGCCGGCAACGCCTGCTTCTACGGCGCGACCGGGGGTGAGGGTTTTCTCCACGGCAGCGCGGGCGAACGATTCGCCGTGCGCAACAGCGGCGCCGAATTGGTGTGCGAGGGCGCGGGCGATCACGCGTGCGAGTATATGACCTCGGGAACCGTGGCGATTCTCGGACCGGTCGGCCGCAATTTTGCCAGCGGCATGTCGGGCGGGACGGTGTTCTTAGCGAGCGCGGAGGCGCCGCGCCTGGGCGGGACCGCCTGCGTCGTCGCGTCTATGACCGAATCGGATCCCGACGCGGAGTGCTTGCGCGATCTGCTGCGGCGCCATGTCGTTGCCACCTCGTCGAAACGAGCGCGCGCGCTATTGGACGATTGGCCGAACGCACTCTCGCAATTCCTCAAGCT
>JACRTZ010000171.1 GCA_014304965.1 Vulcanimicrobiota bacterium
CTGCTTCAGTCTCCATGGACGCCCGCGTTACTTCGCTTTCTTGAATTCGGCGTCGATCACGTCGTCGTTGCGGTGCTGCTGTGCTTCGCCGTCGTGTGCGGCGGCGGCGCCGTCATCGCCCGCGTGTCCGTTGGTCGAAGCGCCCGTCTTCTGATAGAGCATTTCGGCCATCTTATACGACGCTTGCTGCAGCCGTTCGGTCGCCGCCTTGATTTCGTCGGCAGTGCCGTTTTCGCTGACGCGCTGCAGTTCGGCCAAAGCGCTTTCGACCTCGCCCTTCGACGCGGCGTCGAGTTTGTCGCCGACTTCCTTAAGCGACTTCTCGGTCGCATAGATGAGGCTCGAGGCCGCATTGCGCGTTTCGGCCTCTTCTTTTTTGCGACGGTCTTCCGCAGACGAGGTTTCGGCGTCGCGCACCATGCGGTCGACCTCGTCCTTGGAGAGGTTGGTCGAAGCGGTGATCGTGATTGCCTGTTCGCGGCCGGTGCCGAGATCTTTGGCCGAGACGTTCACGATGCCGTTGGCGTCTATGTTGAAGGCGACTTCAATCTGCGGAATGCCGCGCGGCGCGGCCGGGATGCCCTCCAGACGGAACCGCCCGAGCGTCTTGTTGTCGGCAGCCATCTCGCGTTCGCCTTGCAAGATGTTGATGTCGACCGATGTTTGGCCGTCTTCGGCCGTCGTGAACGTTTGCGACTTCTTCGTGGGAATGGTCGTGTTGCGTTCGATCAGTTTGGTCGTCACGCCGCCGAGCGTTTCCAGCCCAAGCGAGAGCGGCGTCACGTCGAGCAGCACGACGTCGTGGACTTCGCCCGCGAGGACGCCGGCCTGGATGCCCGCCCCAATGGCGACGACTTCGTCAGGATTGACCGACTGATTGAGCTGATCTTTGCCCGTGAGCTTCTTGACCAGTTCCTGAACGACCGGCATGCGGGTCGAACCGCCGACGAGGATGATCTCGTCGATCTTCGATACGTCGAGCTTCGCATCCGCGAGTGCGTTCTTGAACGGCGCGACTTGGCGATCGGTCAGATCGCTCGTCATCGCTTCGAATTGCGCGCGGGTGAGCGTGATGTCGAGGTGCTTGGGACCGCTTTGATCGGCGGTGATGAACGGCAGATTGACGTTCGTTTGCACCATCGAAGAGAGTTCGATCTTCGCTTTTTCGGCCGCCTCGGTCAGACGCTGCATGGCCTGCTTGTCGGCGCTCAGATCGACGCCTTGGTCCTTGCGGAATTCGCCGACCATCCAGTCCACGACGCGTTGATCGTAGTCGTCGCCGCCAAGGCGCGTGTCGCCGTTCGTCGACTTGACTTCGAACACGCCGTCGCCGACTTCGAGGATCGAAACGTCGAACGTTCCGCCGCCAAGGTCCCAAACCAGGATCGTTTCGTTGCCCTTTTTGTCCAGTCCGTAGGCGAGCGCGGCCGCGGTCGGTTCGTTGATGATCCGCAGGACGTCGAGACCGGCGATGCGGCCTGCGTCCTTCGTTGCTTGACGCTGCGCATCGTTGAAGTATGCCGGCACCGTGATGACGGCTTTCGTCACGCGCTCCCCAAGGTACGTGGACGCGTCGTTGACGAGTTTTTGCAGGATCATCGCCGAAATTTCTTGCGGCGTGTAATCCTTGCCGTCAACCTTGACCTTGAAGTCCGTTCCCATTTCCCGCTTGATCGACTTGATCGTACGTTCGGGGTTCGTGACGGCTTGGCGCTTCGCCAGTTGTCCGACGAGCCGTTCGCCGGTTTTCGTAAATGCGACGACCGAAGGCGTGGTGCGATTGCCTTCCGAGTTCGCGATGACGGTCGGGGTTTGCCCTTCCATCACGGCCACGACGGAATTCGTCGTGCCCAGGTCGATGCCGACCACTTTAGCCATACAAGAGTTCTCCGTTTCCGATTCCCCGGACCAGCTGCACGCGTCGACCGTTTGAGGTCGCGCGCCCGGCTTTCGCCGGCTTCGCCTTGCCGCTTACGGGAATTGAATGCATCGTTTTACCCACGACGCTGGGTCTTCACCCACCATAATACGTTCTGCAGGGGAAGGGGTTTCAGACGCGCTGCCCGCCGGCCGGCCGGACTAAAGAAAGAGCGGAGGCTCGCACCGGCGGCCTCCGCTCTCGAGCCGTTCCCGCGCTTAGGGCTGTTGCTGCGGCAGCGGTGCGCCGCCGGCGTCGGCAGGACGTTCCGCCACCTTGACGCTGACGAGCTTGCGCACGCCGCTGCTCCACACTTGCAGCGCGACGGATTGGCCGGGCTTCGTCGCCTTGATGGCGGCGATCGCGTCCTCGGACTTGGCCACATCCTTGCCGCCCACGCGCGTGATCACGTCGCCCGGCTGCAGGCCGGCTGCGTCCGCGGGGGTTCCCGGAACGACCTGCATGATCGCCACCCCGTCGCCCGTATAGTTCAATTGCACGCGCAGACCAGGCGTAACGGTCGTCAGGCTTGCGCCGATGTAGCCGGCGTTCGTGCCCTGATGCGTCCCCGGATTTTTTTGCAGCAGCGCGACCTGTTCTTTGACCAGGTTCGACGGAATCGCGAAGCCGATGCCTTGCGCGCCCGCTTGCGGGTTTGCGGTGGATTGGTTCACGCCGATCAAACGGCCCTCGATGTCGATCAACGGTCCGCCCGAGTTGCCCGGGTTGATCGGCGCGGACGTTTGCAGAAGCCCTTTGAATTGTTGCGCGCCGCCGTTATCGGTGCCGATCGTTTCATCGCGGTTGAAGCCCGAGACGACGCCGAGCGAGACGGACTGCTTGAGTTCGAACGGTTCGCCGATCGCGATCGCCCATTGACCGGCTTGCAGTTTGCTCGAATCCGCCACGTCCACGGGCGGCGGGAGCTTCGGGTAGTTGTCCACTTTGATGAGCGCTAAGTCGGCTGCGAGGTTCGCCGAAAATACGTGCCCCGGAACGCGGTCGCCGTTTTGGAAGACGACCTCGATCTTCGAGACGGCGCCGCCTTGCGGTGCGCGGACGACGTGCGCGTTCGTGACGATTAAACCGTCACGCGAAAAGACGAAGCCCGAGCCGGATGCTCGCGCGCGGAACTGCTGGATCCATTCGGGACCCGTCGGGCCGCCGAAGAATTGCGAAAACGGATCGACCGGAACGCGCTGCTGCCCGTTGACCGTGACGTTCAAGGCCACGACCGACGGCGCGACGCGCTTGACGGCACCGACGATGCGTTCTTGGTCGCTCGAGCCTGATACGAGCGGGGCCGCGCTGACCGCGGGCGGATTATTGCCGGGGGTTGCAACGCCCGCGAAATGGGTGCTGGCGTAGATCATCATCGAGAAGCTGCCGACAACGGCGCCGATAAGGCCGACGATGAGGAAAGAAATAGGCCGGGCGATGTTCATGGTGTTCTTTCTGTGAAGCCTCCGAGAGTACTGGCCTCGCTCTGTACCTGAAACCCGCGCGAAGGTCGCAAGGGTTCCGCGGCTTTCATCGTTTTCTCATGGGCCTCGCCCTTGCGGGTATTCCCTGAAGACGGCCCGAGCTAGCGGACGGGCCGCTCCGCCGGGGCGCTTTCGTCGGCGACGATCGAACCGTCGCGCGTGCGCAGGATGCGCTTGGCATGGGAGGCGACGTCGGCGTCGTGGGTGACCATGATGATGGTCCGGCCCGCAGCGTTGAGCTCGGCGAACAGCGCCATAATTTCTTCGCTGGTCGAGGAATCGAGGTTTCCCGTCGGCTCGTCCGCCAGGAGCACGGCCGGGTCGTTCACGAGGGCACGGGCGATGGCGACGCGCTGCTGCTGGCCGCCCGAGAGTTCGTTGGGCTTGTGGTGGATGCGGTCGCCGAGGCCGACCTCGACGAGGCGCCGCTCGGCCTCGGCGTTACGCCGGCGGGCCGGCACGCCCGCGTAAAAGAGCGGAAGCGCGACGTTCTTGAGAGCGTTGGTGCGCGACAGCAAATTGAAGCCCTGAAACACGAAACCGAGCTTCTTGAGGCGGATGGCAGCGAGCGCGTTGTCGTCGAGCGTTCCGACGTCCACCCCGTCGAGCACGTAGGTGCCGCTTGTCGGGCGGTCCAGGCAGCCGAGCAGGTTCATCAGCGTGGATTTGCCCGAGCCCGACGGGCCCATGATCGCGACGTACTCGCCGGCCCCGATATCGAACGAGACGCCGCGCAAGGCGTTGACCTCGACGTTTCCCATCGTGTACGTCTTGACGACGTCGCTGCAGACGATGGTCGCTGCGGAGCGGTCATTCATAGCGAAGGGCCTCGATGGGATCGAGCCGCGCGGCCCGGTAAGCGGGGTACGTTCCAAAGACGAGCGTGACGATCGTTGCGAATCCGACGGCGATGCCAACCGATTGCAGCCAGGGGATGGGGGCGACGACGCCCGAGAGCGCGATCAGCAAGAAGCGGTTGACGAGCCCGCCGATGGTGAGCCCGATGACGAGGCCGATACCGCAACCGATCGCCGACAACAACAGCGCTTCGATGAAGAATTGCGCGAGGACCTGGAAACTCGTGGCCCCGATCGCTTTGCGCACCCCGATTTCGCGCGTGCGTTCGGTGACCGAAACGAGCATGATGTTCATGATGCCGATGCCGGCCACGACGAGCGACACCGCGCCGATCATCGCGACCACCATCGTTAAGACGCCGAATATGCCGTCTATGGACGTGCTGAACGACTTACGATCGAACGTCCCGTAATCGGAACGCGACGACTTGAGCGTTTTGAAATACTTGATGACGGCCACCTCGGTTTCGCCGAGTTTGCTTGTGTCCGCTACGATGAAGCGCGCGAAGAAGATCGGGGCCGAGCGCACGTAATCGCGCTCGTACGTCGTGTACGGGACGAAGACGTCTCCGCCGATCGAAATCGGGATGATGCCTTGCAACGGCTTCTCGCGAACGCCGACGATGGCGAAGCGCCGTTCGCCGACGCGAATGCTCTGCCCGATCGGGCTGCCGCCGGTTGGGAACAGTCGTTGATAGCCGCTGTCCGCAAGGACGGCCACGTGCGCGGAGAAGTTGACGTCGTCGGCGATGAGGTTGCGGCCGTAGCGCGTCGGCGCGTTGACGAACGGGACGTCGGAATCCGCGGAAATGGACAGTCGCGTATGCCGGTGTCCGACGCTGACGATGCGGCGCAGACCGCCGGCCGGCATGGCTACGGTGATGTTGGGCACGAGTTGCGCCGCGCGGTTGATGTCGGCGATGCGAAAGGCGGCCTTCGTGATATCGGCTTGGCGGGCGTTCGGAAACATGAGGAAGCTGCGGTCGTTCAGGCTGCCGAGAACGCCCGAGACCGCGCCCGACATGCCGTGCCCGAGGATCTGAATCGCGATGACGGCGGCGACGCCGATAATGAGCCCGAGAATGGTCAAGAGCGAGCGCACGCGATTGCCGTACAGCACGCCGAAGGCCTCGCCGAAAAACTGTCCGAGTAATCCCATTAGGAACGAAGCGCCTCGATCGGATCGAGCCGGCCCGCGCGCATCGCCGGGTACGTTCCGAAAACGACGCCGACTAGACTCGAGAACCCGGCCGCGATCAAGATAATTTGCAGGTACGGCACGGGCGCCGGGCCGAGCAGCGACGAGACGAGTCCCGACACGATCAGCGCCATGCTTACCCCAAGCGCCGTGCCGATCGCTCCCCCCAGGAGCGACAAGATGACCGCCTCGAGCAAGAACTGCATTACGATGTCGTTGCGGCTGCCGCCGATGGCTTTGCGGATGCCGATCTCGCGGGTGCGTTCGGTCACCGACACGAGCATGATGTTCATGATGCCGATGCCGGCTACGAGCAGCGCGACCCCGCCGATTGCGGTGATGCCGAGCGAAACGGTGGCGATGACGGCTTCGAACGACTGCAGAAACGCGGTTGCGTCCTGCAGCTTGTACTTCGATCGAGCGCCGTGGAGATGCTGCAAGGTGGCAAACAACCGGTCCTGCACTTGCGGAATCGGCACGCCGGGCTTTGCGTACGCGAGCAGCCCATCGATCGGGCCGGGCGCGATCTCGTGATACGTCGTGTACGGAATCTCGATGTAGTCCGATGCGCCGATGTTGCTGAAGATGCCGGCCTTGAGTTCATCGTACACCCCGATGATCGTGAAGCGGTTGCCGTTGATACGCACGATCTGGCCGAGCCCGAGCGCGTCGCCGAAGAACCGGCGTTCGAGCGGCTGGCTGATGAGGGCGACGTGCGACGCGTTGCTGACCTCGTCGGCCCCGATGCGCCGCCCTTCGCGGATCGTGAGACCGTCGGGCACGAGTGTATGATCTTGCTGGCTGACGACCTGACCCACGTACGAGATCCCGTTCGCGCGCATCGTGTAGTTGCGCTGAAACGCTGGAAAGACGTAGCGCAGCACGTCGCCGTCGTCGGCGGCAACGGTCGCGACGTCGCGGTACTGAACGTTCGCCCCGGCGGGATCGTCTTGCTGGGGATCGGCGAAGACGAACAGCCCGGGCTCGCCGAACGCGCCGAGCGATCCGGCGATGCCGGCCGAGGCGGCGCTGCCGATGCCCAAGACGGCGATAACCGACGACGTTCCGATGATCATGCCGAGCATCGTCAGGATCGAACGGGCGCGATTCCGCCAGATCGCCTCGAACGCTTCCGCCGCGTAGGCGAGGATCCGCGTCACGAGCCGCTGGGTCGAACCGAGGGTCCCGGCGACGGTGAAGGAGCCGCCGTCACTTTGGCGTTCGGCGCGAGCGCGATGTTCTTATCGGCGATCACGACGTCGCCGGGCTGCAGGCCCGACGTGACGACCGCACTCGTGTCGCTCTGCGCGCCGAGCTTGACGTCGGCGCGGGTTGCGCGGCCGGATTTCACAACGTACACAAAGTCGGCGCCTTTGGGATCCTTACGCAGCGCGTCAACGGGTACCGCCAGAACGTGCGGAAGATCGCGCGTGACGATGTCCACGTCAACGCTCATCCCGTCGCGCAAAAAGGGCAGCGTGTTGTCGAGCGCGATGGTCGTCAATACCTGACGCGAGGTATTGGACGGATCGTCGGACTTTTGGGCGACGGGCGAGATGGACGCCACGCGTCCGGTCAGCCGCTTGCCCGCAAAGTCTTCGCCGCTGACGACCGCGCGTTGCCCGATGCGCACGTTGGCGATGTCTTGTTCGTCAACTTTGGTGCGCACGATAAAGCGCTGCTGGCCCGCGAGCGTCACGATGCCTTGTCCCGCGGTTACCGGGTCGCCCGGCTGCAGCGGCCGCAGCGTGTCGCCGGGCTGGCTGGCGACGCTTTGCACGGTCCCCGAGACCGGCGCGCGCAACTGCATGCGGTCCACCTGATCGCGCGCGAAGCTCAGATCCGCGCTCGCGCGAGACGCGTCGGCCTGCGCGGCGCTGACGTCGCCGAGCTTCGTTTGGGCCGCATTCGCTTTGGCGGCTGCGAGCGAGGCTTGCGCCTGGCGCAGCCCGTCTTGCGTCGCGCGAACGCGATCGCGCAATACGCCCCGCGCGCGACTCAACTGGCCTTCGAGAAGCTGGCGCTGCGTCTTGGCTTGCTGCCACGTCACGTTCGATTGTTCGTAGCGGGCCTTCGATTGCTCGACCTGATCGCGCGAGACGGCTTTCTGATTGTAGAGTTCGAGGTTCGCATCGTACGTGCGCTTGGCTTCGCGCAGGTCGGTCGCGGCGCGGTCCAGTGCGGCTTGCGCCGCCAGCCGCTGCTCTTGTGCGCTGCCGCCGCTGAAGCCGAGTCCCGACTGCTGACCGGAGATCAAGTCTTGGCGCGCTTGCGAAAGCGTCGTCTGCGCTTGCAGCACGGCTGCTTCTGCTTGGACGATGGACGAGCGGTTTTGCGCAGGGAGGGCTTGGTTCGACTCGACCGCGCTGCGGGCGTGCCCTCGCGCCGATGCCGCGCTCGCTTCGGCGGCGTGCAGGCTCGATTCGAGTTGCGGATTGACGATCGTCGCCAGCAGTTGCCCCTGCTGAACGCGATCGCCGGCTTTCACCCAAATGAAACCGACGTTGCCGCTAACGCCTGCCGGGATCGTGACCAGCAGCGGACGCTGCACCACGCCGGTTTCGGGTAATTTCGTCTGGAAGGTCGCGTACTTCAGCGGCGCTTCGCGCACGGCGAGCGATTGCGAGCCGGAGCGCTTGGAGGCGACCACGGCGATGACAACCACCAGCGCCAGCGCTCCGATGACGATCAAAAGGTTTCTGGTGCGTCCGCTCATTTGTCCGCCATCGTCACGGCCGAGGTCGGATCCGCCGGTCCGAGCGCGAGCCGCAGTTTTACGAGTGAGAGAATGTAGGCGACGCGCGCGGCGGTGAGATCGTTCTCGGCCGACACGGCGGTGGCTTGCGTTTGCGTCACGTCGCTGAAGGAGATGAGTCCGTTTTGATACTGGAGCAGGGCGATGCGGGCGCTTTCGGCCGCGAGGCTGCCGCTTTGTTTCGCGAGACCGAGTTTCTCGAAAGCCGCGCGCGCGTTGCGCAACGATGCGCGGACGTCGCTCTCGACCGCATCGAGCGTATTATCGAACTGGGCTTGCGCCGCGTCGATTTGCGCGCGCGCAGCACGGTGGTTGGCGGCGCGGGTACCGTAGTCCACGAACGGCAGCGTGAACGTCGAGACGATGCCGAACTGCCAGAAACCGGGGCGCCCGCGCACCACGCCCGGAATCGTCGCAGGCACCGGGAAATTGACGTTCGGGAAGAGCGTGCGCTGCAAATTGTAATTTGCCAGCGCGCTCGCATTCGCGTTCGCGATCGACGCCTGTTGCTGAACGAACGACGTCGGCGAAACCTGGCTGCCGAAAGCTCCGTTCATTTGGACCGTCGGCCGCAAATCGGTATCGACCGCAGCGTCCCCCAGTTTGGCCGCCTGCAGGACGGCTTTGGTGCCGGCAATCTCGGGCCGGCTCGCTGCGGCGATCGTTGCGAGCGATTCGACGGACGAGCGGGGTACGGCAGGCTCGGGGAGCGTCGCCGGCAGCGCGAAGGTCGTATCTGGCGATGCGCCGATCTGCACGCCGAGTGCTTCGCGCGCGTTCTCTTCGTCGGCGCGCGCTTGCACGAGATTCGATTGGCTGCGAGCGACGGCGACTTGCGCGCGCAAAACGTCCACGCCGGCGACGCGCCCGACCTTTTCGCTCGCGCGTGCCTTGTCGAGTAATTGCTGCTGGAACGCGAGGTCCGCCACGGCGTTGTTGACGGCCTCGCGCCGGGCGACCAGATTGTAGTACCCGTTGGCGGCGTCGAGCGCGGTCGCTTCGCCTTGGCGCTGGAGGTCGGCGGCCGCGTTTTCGACGT
Source organism: Vulcanimicrobiota bacterium (assembly GCA_014304965.1). GTDB lineage: Bacteria > Vulcanimicrobiota > Vulcanimicrobiia > Vulcanimicrobiales > Vulcanimicrobiaceae > Cryoxeromicrobium > Cryoxeromicrobium davisii. The sequence goes on from JACRTZ010000171.1 coordinate 9,252, forward strand.
TGCGCTTGGCCTGCTCCGACGCGATCTGTACGCTGCCGTTATACAAATTGTACTGCGAGAGAATCTGCGCCGTGTTCTGCGAGAAATTACTGACGGGCGCAATGCCGAACTGCGCGAACGACCCGTTCGCGCCCGAGCTCCGGGCGATTTGATTTTGCAGCTGCCCGGCGAGCGTCGGAAACTCGGTAACCCGGCGCTGCGTGAAGGTTGCGAGAAGATTTGCCACGGTCGCGCGCTTGGCGAGCATCGCCGGTGCGTGCGCGAGCGCGTAACGGATCGTGCCGGCGGCGTCGAGCCCGGACTGCGTTCGCGTCGAGAGCGCGGCCGCCGGAGCGATCGCCGAGCACCAACTCGTCGCGAGCACGATGCTCGCGACGAGTTTCAAGTGGTAGCTCACTTACCTTGCGATGCCGCCACGGCGTACAGCCCGCTCGAGAGCAGCGCGACGACCGACATCGTCCAGGCGATCGGTGCCTTCATGCCGCCCGTGATGCGAAACCCGAGCCCGACCAGTACGAGCGACCAGATCCCGAAGAGACTGGTGATCGAGAGGAACGCACTGAGGGCGTAGTTGCCGGGAACGAGCCATCCGATGCTCGGAATCGCGCCGAACAAATCGTGCGGCGCCGAAAAACTTTCGGGGCCACGCGCCATTGCGATGACGCCGAGAAGCAGGTAGCTGATGCCGAACATTACGATCGCCACGTTCATTGCAAGCGCCCAATAGCGGCGAAAGTTCCCGTCGCCGCCGCCGATAGCGTTTCCAATCAATCCTAGCACCGCGGTCGCGAGCGCGGCGACGAGAACGCCGATTGGATACATCAAGAACTGGTAGTGCGTGACGATTTTCATGATGGAGATCTGCTGCTCCATCTGCGCCGGCGTGAGTTGCGCGAAGCGAGGATCGGTCTTCGACATCGTAGCGAACATGGCGGTGGCCATGTGCTCCGAAGCCGGGATGAGCATTATGCCGCCGATCATGCCGAGCACCGACGTGATGACGAACGCCCAAAACCACGTCGGCCGCACGCGCAATTCCGCGAAAGCGGCCTTCGGTGCGACGATCACGTCCCGCAACGTGGCAAGTCCATTGCTCTTAGGAGCAACGGCAGTCTCTTGAACCATGAAGCCTAACCCTCTCTTACCGCGGTGGTATACGATGGCGGAAGGGAGATGTTTCGGCGTTTCGGGATTAAAACATGGAAGGTACCGCGGTCTGCAGCAGCGCGAACGCGAGCGTCAGGGTGAAGGCCGCAACGAGGGCCGGCGTAATGCGCACGCCGCCGATTTCATGAAGCCCGTACGCGAGCAGCAGCGAGTTCCACAGTTGGAAAACGCTGAAATAGGAGAGGAACGCCTGCTCCTGGATCGTTCCTGAGGGACGGAGCACGGCAAGCGAGTCTGGGAACGCGCGCAGCAGCTGGCCGAGGCTGGCGTACGATTCAGCCGGGTGGACTGCGATGGCGATGCCGGCCAGCACGTTTTCGAGCGCCATCGGTAGCGATGCGTTGACCGCGAGCGCGAAGTAGAGACCGAATCCGCGAGGACCCTGGCGCGACAGCGAGGCCAGGATGAGCGCACTCCACACCCACATGAAAAAGAACGGCGTCACGGTGGAGAAACCGAGTTGCAACCGCACGTTGCGAAGAGCAATCTCCGCACTCGGCGCCGTCACCGGCGGCGTCTGGCGGGCCAATTCCGCAAGGCGTGCGTGCGTGTCGGCGCCCGCAATCAACGCGACGGCCGAGATGACCGATAGCGTCAAGACGACGATCGCAGCCGGAATCCACTGGCTGGTGCCCGCGATCGTCGCGAAGGCGTGCCGCGGTGCGATCAGGATGTCGAGTAAGAGTCGCGCGCCCGGGCGGGGTTGGAAGTCCGGTTCTTAGGGGGTCGGAGGGCGGGTGTTGGGGGGGCGGTTCGGTCACCGCCGTTGTTACGGCAAGGCCGCGCCCAAACTCTGTACGTCTTGTCCGCTACGGTGCGAACAGCGCGTCGATCGGCAGGCGGCGCTCGACGACATCCGCAGCCCGCTCGAGTCCCGCCTTCCGCAGTTCGAGTAAGCGCAGCCGAAACAGGGTCGCCGCGCGCCTCCGCGCTCTGGCGGAATAGAGGTCGGGCGCGCGGATCGCCTCGAGCAAGCGGACTGCCGGCCGTGGCGCGGTGCCGGGCCGGCTCCCGCCATCCTTGGCTGCGCCGGCACTAGGGCATCCGTGCCCGTCGTAAAGAGTCAGCACGGCGAGAGCCACGAAGGACGCAATGGACATGAGCAACCTCCCGCCACCCGATCACGCAGACCGCAACGGCCGTCAAGACCAGGCAGCAGCCCTCGTCGTGCCCGACCCCCCGACCGAGCCCTACGTCCGGATCGTGCCGCTGGGCGGCTGCGGCGAGATCGGCCGCAACATGACGGTCATCGAGACCGAGCACGATTTGGTCGTCGTGGATTGCGGGCTCATGTTCCCCGACGACGACATGCTCGGCGTGGACATCGTGATCAACGATTTCACGTACCTCCGCGAGCGAGCGGCGAAGTTTCGCGCGCTGCTCGTGACGCACGGCCACGAAGACCACATCGGCGGCATCCCCTATCTCTTGCGAGAGTTTAAAGTGCCGATCGTCGGCACCCCGCTTTCGCTCGCGCTGGTACGGGCGAAGATGCGCGATCAAAAGCCGGGTGAAATCGAATTTCGCCCGGTCCAGCCGGGCGAGCGCGTTTCGTACGGCGAGATCGAGGCCGAGTTCGTTCACATCAATCACAGCGTCGCCGGCGCGTGCTCGCTCGCCATCCGCACGCCGGTCGGGCTCGTGTTCCATACCGGCGACTTCAAATTCGACCAGACGCCGATCGACGGGAGGCCGGCTGACTTTGCGGCCCTCGCGCGAATAGGTCAAGAGGGCGTGATGTGCATGCTCTCAGATTCGACGAACGCCGAACGTCCCGGCCATACGCCGTCCGAGCGCATCGTCGGCGAAGCGTTTGGGAACGTGTTCGCGCGCGCGCCCGGCCGGATCATCGTCACGTCGTTTGCGTCGAACGTGCCCCGCATCCAGCAAGTCGTGGACCACGCGATCCGGTTCGATCGCAAGATTGCGTTTCTCGGCCGATCGCTCGTCAACGTCGTGCAAGTCGCGACGGAGCACGGCCACTTGGTGGTTCCGTCCGAGCGCGTGATCCGCTTGGAAGACGTGGATTCGTATCCGCCCGAGCGCGTGGTCGTGATGACGACGGGCTCGCAAGGCGAACCGATGTCGGCGCTCTCGCGGCTATCGGTTCGCGATCATCCGCGCATGAAGATCGTTGCGGGCGACACCGTCGTCATCAGCGCCACGCCCATTCCCGGCAACGAGAAGAGCGTTTCGCGGACGATAAACAACCTGTATCGTCTGGGCGCCACCGTCGTGCCGGGCCGCGCCCAAGTGCACGTCTCGGGCCACGCTTCGCAAGAAGAATTGCTGCTCATGCTCAACTTGATTCGACCCGAGCATTTCGTGCCGGTGCACGGCGAATACCGGATGCTCGTCGTCCATTCGGAACTCGCGCAAAAAACCGGCGTGAACGCGAGTGGCTGTTTCGTGCTCGAGAACGGAGACGTGCTGCAGTTCACGCGCGATCGCGTCGGTAAAGTCGGCAAGACGTACGGCGGAAACGTGATGGTGGACGGCAGCGGCGTCGGAGACGTCGGCGAAGCCGTGCTGCGCGATCGCAAGCACCTCTCCGCCGACGGCATCATGATGGTGGTCGTGACGGTCGATGCGGAAGAAGCGCGTATCGTGGCCGGACCAGACTTGATTTCGCGCGGCGTGTTCTACTTGCCGGAATCCGAGCCCGTTATCGCGGAGCTGGAGCGAACGGTTTCCGATATTTTGCACGGATGCTCGGCCGAAGGCATTCGCGACATCCAAACCGTCAAAGAACACATCCGGCAGGGGCTCTCCAAAGCGGTCTACGCGAGGACGAAGCGCCGGCCGATCGTCGTGCCCGTCGTGATGGAGGTCTGACCGCGGCGGCATGCGCGAACGCAACAGCAGAAGATCGTTTCTGGCGACGCTCGCCGGCAGCGCGGCGGCCCTAAGTTTGGCCGCACGCGGCGAAGCGCAGCCGGCCGCGAGCCCGGCAGCGCCTCCCTCCGGCTCGGCCTCTGAGAGTCCGGCACCCAAGCCGCCGTCGGCGGCCGCGCTCGCGATTGCGGGCACAATGCGAAAATTCGACGCGCAACTTAGCGACGCCGAGATCGAATCCATCGCGCGGGATATCGATCGGACCTTGGCGGCCGGGGCCGCGCTCAATCCGGCCAAGCGCCGGCTGCGCAACGGCGACGAACCGGTGACGATCTTGCGCGTGGAGTCGCGATGACGCCCGAGGATTACGCGTTCGCCGATATCGCGACGCTCGGCCGCGAGCTCGCGCGCAAGCGCGTCTCGTCGCTCGAGTTGACGAACCTCTACCTTGCTCGGCTCGAACGCTACGGGCAGCACTACGGCGCGGTCGTCACCATCATGTACGAACGGGCGCGCGCCGAAGCGAAGCGCGCCGATCGCGAGCGCGCCGCCGGCCGCGTGCGCGGGCCCTTGCACGGCATTCCGTACGGCGTCAAAGATCTGCTGGCCGCGCGCGGTGCGCCGACGACCTGGGGCGCCGAGCCTTTCCGGACGCAGCGTTTCGACGAGGATGCGACGGTGGTGCGCAAATTGCACGATGCAGGCGCGGTGCTGCTCGCCAAGCTCGCCATGGTCGAACTCGCCGGCGGTTTCGGCTACGACGAAGCCGATGCGTCGTTTACCGGTCCCGGGCGTACGCCGTGGAATCGCGACTATTGGAGCGGCGGTTCGTCGAGCGGGTCGGGAGCCGCGGTTGCCGCCGGGCTCGTCGCTTTTGCGATCGGTTCGGAAACGTCGGGTTCGATTCTCTTTCCGGCAACGAGTTGCGGCATCACCGGACTGCGGCCGACGTACGGCCGCGTGAGCCGGCACGGCGCCATGGCGCTCTGCTGGTCGCTCGACAAGCTCGGGCCGATGACGCGTTCCGCGGCCGATGCGGAGATCGTGCTGCGCACGATCGCCGGCGCCGATCCGAAGGATCCGAGCGCCGTTGACGGTCCCTTCCGCGTCGCGGGCAAGCGTCCGCGCATCGCCGTGCTGGCAAAGGCGACCGACAAGACGATGCCCGCCGTGAAGGCGAATTTTCTTGCCGCGCTCGAGGTGCTTCGCGAATTTTGCGACGTCGCCGGCGAGGTCGAACTGCCCAAACATCCATACGGCGCTGCGGTCGGCACGATCGTGCGCGCCGAAGGCGCAGCCGCCTTTCGCGAGCTGCTCGAAAGCGGGAAGGCGCGCACGTTGCGCGCGACCGCGGACCGCACGGGCGGCTACGTGGGCTATGCAACGTTGGCGGTGGACTACATCGACGCGCAGCGGCAGCGGCGTTTCATGATGGACGATCTCGAAAAAACGTTCGGTCCATACGATGCGGTCGTTTCGCCGACATTGCGAACGCTCGCGTACCCGGTGGGGCCCACGTTCGACAAAGCCTATCCCAAATATAACGGAGGCGTGAGTTTGATCGCACCCGGCAATTTGACCGGCGTGCCGGCGATCGGGATCCCGAGCGGTTTCGGCGAGCACCACTTGCCGACGGGCATATCGCTGCTCGGCCGTCCGTTTTGCGAAGCGAAGCTCACGCAGATCGGGCGCGGCTTTCAAGCGCGAACGGCGCACCACCGCGAGCGGCCCAAACTCGTTTAATCTCGGCGACCGTCTACCGAACGAGGCTCCCTTCGGCAGGAAATAGCGCCAGGCGGCAGAGCAGAAGCGGGTAACGCTATTTCTTGCTAGAGGGACGAATATGAAACGAAGTTTGTCGGCGGTAGGTCTGGCGGCGAGCCTGCTCGTTCCGGTTGCGGCCCAAGCCGCGACACCGGACGGGTATTTGGACCAGATCTGTCCTGAGGCCACCGGCGCCGTCCGCGAATTTAACGTGAAAACAAAAAACCCGGCGACGTCGCTCGATGAGGGTCTCGGCATTACCGAGAACGTGATCGTCGTCTATCAGAAGTGCGCCGGCGAGAAACAGCGCAAGTCGGAATCGAACCCGGGGCTCGTCAGCTCGTCCGACAATACCGGCGTCGAAGGCATGCACTACGCGCAGATCCGCGCCGCATTCTACCAACTTGCGCTGGGCCGCCTGCTGGTCGCATTGCGTCGCTACGACGACGCGCGCATCGTCTTCAACCAAGCCCTCCGGGCCTGCAAAGATACGCTCGATTGGCGGGCGCCGGCGGTCCAGTCGTATAGCTCGAACTCCATCAACGTGAAAGGCGGGTCGATGCACGATGTCCGCTCGGCCGGCTCCGACTATCGCGGTGCGGCGACCTACGTTCACGACCAGGCGGTGGCCGAGCTCGAGAAACTGCCGAAGCCTGAAACGCCCGCGAGTCCACAGCCGGCGGTTGCCCCGAAATAAGCGCTCGTCCGGCTCCGAAGGCGGAATAGAAAAAGGGCCCGGCAACTCTGCCGGGCCCTTTTTCTATTCCGCTACGAGCGAGGCGTTAGTAAACCGTGGTCGCGGTGAAGGGGGAGCTCGTGATATCGGCCTGTCCGTTGGCGCCGGTGATGGCCGGCGTCTGGGACGTGCTGAACGGGTACGCTGCCGCCGTCTCCCCGTAGTTGAAGCCTACCGCATAGACGCGGAAGGAATCACCGGTGCAAATGCTGCGCGTGTTCGAGACAGCACCCGGTCCGGTCGGTCCGAGATTCGGCGGCAGAACGAGCGTCTGATTCCCGACGGTCGTCGTCCGGATCGTGTAGTAGACCGGACGCGCTTGCGATCCGGGGTAGCAGTCCGGCGCCCCGGCGGCCGAGTCACGCACGATCACGTAGGCGTCGGTGACGCCCGCCGGCACCGTGACGTTGATCGAGAGCCC
>JACRTZ010000098.1 GCA_014304965.1 Vulcanimicrobiota bacterium
GACTGAAGGAGCGCACGCATTTGACCGATCTGGGCGCGCTGTTGCGGATAGGGGAGAAATACGTTGTTTGCCGGCAAGAGGTTGCGAAAAAGCTCGCGGAATTTGTCGATTCCGCATATTCCCAACGCGCCCAGGGAGAGTCCATGGTACGCACCTTGGAAGGCTACAAACGCCGAGCGCCCCGTCGCGATCGTGGCCGTCTTCAAGGCCGCCTCGACGGCTTCCGATCCCGTCGTGGCGAGAAAAACTTTGTTCGCGGGGCCGGGCGCTAGCGCGGCGAGTTTTTCCATGAGGTTGGTCTTAATTGCCGTTGGATGCACGTCGCCCATCGCGTGCATAAGCCGGCGAGACTGCGCGGCGACCGCCTCGCTGACGCGGGGATTACTGTGTCCCGTGCCTGCAACGCCGAACGCGGAGGTTAGGTCTGTAAATCTGTTTCCGTCAACGTCCACGACGGTCGAGCCCGCTGCGGAGTCCCAAAAAACCGGGAATTCGTCATCAACGAATGTGACGTTCCGCGACTCGAACGTCCGAAGAGCAGGGAAGAGACCTTTCGAACGTGTGCCGGGTACGTTCATACTTCGGCCTGGACCCAGCGGACAAACTCGGCAATCCGCGGGCGACCTCCATGCCGGCCGGCGATTGGCGGGTGTTGCAGATCTCCGAAGCGTACGACCCGCGCGGCACCGGTGTCCGTTGCCATCGCTACGATGTCGGCGCGCGGTGAGGAAAGTGCGAAGCCTTCTAACGGGAGCGCGTGCGTTTGCAAATACGCTGCCGCATCGCCTGGACCGCAGACCGGCAAGAGCGCGAGCAATCGGGGCAAAAAGGCCGGCGCTTCGTTACGGGGCGGATCGAAGAGAAGCGCGTAGGTGCACGCTTCGTCCCAGAACACTGCTCCATTTCCCGCCGCGGCGCGAAAGGCCGCAAGATTGCGCGCGTTACCGACCGCCGCGCTCACAGCGGCGTCGCGACGCCCGGGCGGAAATTCCACGGACGCGAACCCGAGCGCTTTCCCGAGTTCGCCGGCCACATCGTGCGGCGCCGTCTCGCCGCCGTCCTCGACGAAGAGTACGTGTAGCGACAAGCAGCCTTCCGATTCGTAGAGAACCGCGTCGCGCGCCGCTCCCGGCAGCAGATTTTTCAATGAAAGAGCAGTGCAGTCTTCACGCGCGATGTAGCCGGCGCTCGCGCGCCCTCCATACCCGACAAATCGAGCGTTGGCATGTAACCCGGCGCGGATCGCGATCAGCGTGTCATCGCGGCCAAAAGCGGCAACGCCGTCGAATGCGGCTAAATTCTGCCCTCCCCGCTCGCCGCTCCAAATCTCCGCGCGCGCGGCGCTCTCAAAGTAATCGAGTTCCTCCGCGAGCGTTTTAAAGAAGGCGCTTACCAAGCGATCTTCGCGGTCCTTCACGAGTACGGAATTCTTTGCGCAAAGCGCAAAGATCGCAGGCAAGATCGCAACGCCGACGGTCGTTCTGCTGGAGATGACGCACACGCGGCCCAGAGGTTGTGCCCAAGCGCGGGGGCGGCCCGGCGTGTGCGCAAAACCATCGAGCGTCTCGAGCGATCCAAGTTCGCTCGCGATCGTCACTTCGAGCGCTGCCTGCGTTACGGAACCGAAGAGGCGATCGAGTGCATACTCGATGACCGGCATGCTATATCCCGTACGCTCTTCGAGCGAAGCCGTCGCGCGCACGCGCTCCGGAAAATCCGCGTCGCTCCAGCGCTCGCAAGCATCGCTGATGGCCGCCAGAAGCCGGCGCGCGCTAGGAGGCACGCGCTCCCTCCGCGAGCACCTCGGCGTCGAGAGAGCAGCCTCGCAACGCAGCCCCTTCCTCGCGGCCCAGCAGAACGATTCCGCCGGCGACACGCGCACCAAGATCCTCCGTGGCGACCGCTACGCATGACGACCGGTTCGCCAAGTCGACGTGGACGAGCGAGCCGACCACACCGTCGGCCGCGGGCGTTGCCCGCGGCATCCACGACCAGCGGACGCAGCCATGGCGGAGCAATTTTGATGCGCTCGCGCACGGTGCCGCCGGCCGTAAGCGCAGTCACGTCGTCATAATATTGGCTCGTAAGCTCCGTCATACCGTACTCGGCGACGATGCGGTTATCCGGCAGCGAAAAAAACGCCATGAGATCGCGATAAAAATCCTCACGCCCGATAACGCGCGAGCGGCCCTTAAAACCGCCGGTTTCCATAACGAGGGAACCGTGCGGAAGTGGTATGCTCGAGATGCCGCGCTCGCGCGCTGCTGACAAAATCTCGGCCAGAGCAAATGCCGTTCCGGCGACGAAGACCGGGGCGCCGGCAAGAGCCAGCGTGGCGCCATCGGCGAGAAAACTGGTGACGTCGAGCTTTTCACTGTCCAGATACCAGCGTTCGGCGCCATCGCCGAATGCACGTGCCGCTTCGCGCATCATATAGCCGAGTGAAGAATGCGGTTGCACCACCGGATTTGGAACCAGTAGGAGATAGCGCAGGTGCCGCTGCGAGCCAGCAAGCATCAGCCGTTCGAAACCCGCCAGCAACGCAGCATCGTAGAGCGTGCGCGTCTCCATGTAATGTTTGCCGTCGATGCCCCGCGTCGTGCCGCTTGTTTCAAAGACGAGTTCCGCAAGCCGCGCATCAAACGTACATAGAATCGCCTCTTTATATGCGGCCGCGGGCACTGGAGGAATTGCCGTCCAGGAATCAGGGAGCGATCCTTGGCCGATCCCACAAGCGGCGCAATAGCGTGCGTAGGGTTCGTTATAGCGCCGCTGATGCGCGAAGATGTCCAGCGCGAGCCCGGCGAACTCCGCATCGGGTAACGACTCGCCGCTCTCGCGCCAGGTCTGGATGACGCCGAGCACTGCATCGTCGAGGCGCGCCGCCTCGGTGGCGTAGGTCATCCGCGCCTTCGGCTGGTGATGAGGCCGCTGTTTAGGCCGCTCGTTGCTAGACCGCCATTAAAGCGGGCAGTCTCCACTTTGATGCAACGGTCTACCACGACGGCAAGGCCGGCCGAATCCGCAGCCGCGATAGCCTCTTCATTTATGACGCCGTACTGGAACCAAATACATTTTGCGTCCACTGCGATCGGTTCTCGTACGACCTCGAGCACTTCGCTCGGGCGCCGAAAAACGTCCACGATATCCGGAGGCCCATGGTCGTCGGCGTAGGCCGCGAGTTCGTCCACGTCGGCGAACTGGCGGTTGGCCGCGAGG
>JACRTZ010000101.1 GCA_014304965.1 Vulcanimicrobiota bacterium
GTCCCAAACGCCGCATCAAGTCCGCGAAATTCGGCAGCGTCAACGACTGCGGTCCATCCGAAAACGCGGCGGCCGGATTGGGGTGAACCTCGATAATGAGACCGTCCGCGCCGGCAGCAATCGCCCCCATTGCCATCGGCCCGACGAGCGCGCGAACGCCGGTGCCGTGCGACGGATCCACGACGACCGGCAGGTGCGTCAGCGTATGCAGCAGCGGGACGACCGCGAGGTCGAGCAAGTTGCGCGTCTGCTGATCGAACGATCGAATGCCGCGTTCGCAGAGCACGATGTCGTGACTGCCGGCGGCGGACACGTATTCGGCCGCCATCAACCATTCTTCGACCGTGGCCGACAGGCCGCGCTTCAGTAAGACCGGTTTGCGCGCGGAACCGGCTTCGCGCAGGAGCGTGAAGTTCTGCATGTTGCGCGCGCCGATCTGCAGCATGTCCGCATAACGCGCCACGAGTTCCACGTCGCGGGTATCGAGAACTTCGGTGACGTCCGCAACATCGGTGCGATCCGCGGCGTCGCGCAAATATTTCAGACCCTCTTCACCCAGGCCCTGAAACGCGTACGGCGACGTGCGCGGCTTGAACGCCCCGCCGCGCAGACAGTTCGCGCCGGCTTTGACGACGGCGTCCGCAGTCTGATCCACCTGTTCGCGCGATTCCACGCTGCACGGTCCCGCGACGATCGCGAGTTCGGTTCCGCCGAAGGTCGCACCGTTGGGCAAGCGCACCACGGTGCGTTCGCGGCGCGCTTCGCGGCTGACGAGCTTGTACGAACGCGAGATCGGTACGACTGATTCAACGCCTTCGAGTTGGGAGAACTGCGCTTGCAATACATCCTTGTCGTCCGATAAGCCGACGACCCCGACGATCGTCCGCTCCGCGCCGCGGCTGACGTGGGCCGTCAAGCGCATGGAGGAAATTAGCGCCGTCACCGCTTCAAGCTCCCGGTCGCCGGCGCTCGAGCGCATGACGATGATCATTGCGGCGTCGTGCTGCGTGACACGAGATCCGGGCGAAGCGAAACGGCGTCGCGAAGATAGACGTGTACCATCTCCGATTGCGCGCGCTCGGTGTTGACGTGCACGAGCACGCGAATGCAGCGCTCGAGCCTGCCGGGCACGCCGATCTCGGTGAAATTCAAAAGCGGAACCATCGTCCATCCCATGTGTCTTGCCGCCGCCGCCGGAAACTCGGCGTGCAGGTCGGGCGTGACCGTGAACAAAGCCGAGGCGACGTCCTCGGCGCGGAGCGCGTTCGCAGCCACGATCTCTCGCACGAGTTCGCCGGTCGCGTCCAAAATTGCTGCCTGCGTGTCTTCCGTCGCCGTCGTCGCCCCGCGAATGCCGCGTAAGACGATGGGCGGCCCGGCCACTCGGCCGTCCGCTCCCGGACTGTTTTGCGCTTTACGCAGTATGAAGAGCAAAAGCGCCGCCAACAGCAAGAACGGCACCAGGTCGACGAGGCTCGTCAATCGTCGTCCTGCGTGTTGCGCGCGATGTTGCGGAGCGCGGAAACCTCTCGGTCGGTCGCCTCGCGCACGTGACCGGGCGGAAGTTCGCCGAGAGAAATCGGTCCGAATTTCAGCCGCGACAGGGCGACGACGGGATGTTCGGTCGCTTCGAACATGCGGCGCACTTGGCGGTTGCGTCCTTCGTGAATCGTGATGTCCACTTCGGAGTATTGCGCGCCGCTGCGCACGACGCGGACTTTCGCGGGTTGCGTCTTGCCTTCTTCGAGACGGATGCCCGCCAAGAAGGCGCGCATGTCGGCTGCTTCGAGCCGGCCACGCACGAGCGCGCGATAGGTCTTCTCGACGCCGAAACGCGGATGCGTCAAGACGTGAGCGAGATCGCCGTCGTCGGTGAGCAGCAACACGCCCGAGGTGTCGTAGTCCAAACGGCCGACGGGCACGAGACGTCCCAGCGCCTTTGGAATCATCTCGGCGACGGTGCGGCGCCCTTCGGGGTCGCGTAACGTCGTCATGACCTTTTGCGGCTTGTGCAAAACCGCGTAGGTGAAGTCGGCCGGAATTTCCACCTGCTTCCCGTCAACTTCGACGCGATCGCCGGCCGCAACGCCCGTCCCGAGCGTGCGCACGATGCGCCGGTTGACGCGCACGCGTCCGGCGGCGATCAGTTCCTCGGCTTTTCGCCGCGACGTGACGCCCGCATGCGCGAGGAATTTCTGCAATCGCACGAGGCGTGCTTTCGCTCGATGCGCGCTCTAGGCCCGCGGTCGCTTGGGGCCCGACGCGAAGGGACTGCCCGCTTCGAGAAAGCGCAGTTGGTGGTGCGCGTCCCGCGAAATGCCGATCCGCTCGGTTTCGAGGATTGCAGCGGGCGGGGTGCCGCGCGCTAGGTATAGTTCGGAACCGGCCTCGCAGAGGTCCGCGCCGTCCAGCCTGCGATCCAGACCGAAGGCCGCGGCGAGATTCCCGGGACCGCGCAATAGCGCGGCATCGTTCTTCGCTTTAGGCCGGCGCTTTCGCATCAATTCCAAGCCCTCGAGCGGCTCGGCAGCGCGCAACAGCACCGCCTCTCCGACCCCGTTGCGCGCGCTCGCGACGTTCAGGCAATACGCACTTCCATAGATGAAGTACACGTACGCATGACCGCGCGCCAGAAACATGGACCGGTTGCGGGCCGTCTGGCCGCTGCGCGAATGCGAGGCCGCATCGCCCTGCGCCAGGTATGCCTCGGTCTCGACGATGCGTGCGGACACGCGGCCTTCGGGCGCATCGCGAACGAGCAGTGCGCCGACCAGAAACCGCGCCAGATCCACCGTGCCTGCAGGCAGATCGGGGCGCCGCAGACGACGAACGTTAGGCCGCGACGTCCAGCGAGATTTCGGCGCGAGCGCGCGCAGAGAGGTCGCGTCCGACCGCATCGCCGGCCCGGGTGACGCTTGCCTCCCGAAAACGATTGAGCGCGCAGCGAAGTCGCAGGTAGGGGACGATCAACGCGTTCGGCAGGGCGCGCCGCTCTGCGAGATCGTCGGCCAGCGTTTCGTCGTCGATCTCCAGACGGATGCGGTCCAGATTGCGGCGGAGCAGTTCGGAGAGCACCGCATCGAGCGCGAAGTACGCGACATCGCGACCGCGCAGCGCCGGCAACGGCCGGCACGAGAACTCGACCCTGACGATCGGAACCCGGCCGCCGCCGGCGACGGCGTAGGCAACGC
>JACRTZ010000167.1:0-852 GCA_014304965.1 Vulcanimicrobiota bacterium
CTCTTCGAAGAGCAGTCCCGGATGCGCACAGATCTGACGTAAGCGCGTCAGCGCCGCGAGGACGTGCACCGTTGCATTCTCGATGCCGTCGCGATCCACGACTTCAAAAACGTCGCGCCGGGCCGCTTCGGCGACGCCGCGATAAAGCCGTTTCTGCAGGGGCGAAAGGTCGCACTCGAGCACGACTTCGGTCCGCGCCGGCAGTTCGGGCAGCACGTCTTCTTTCGTCCGCCGCAACAAAAACGGTTCGAGCCGCGACCGCAAGGTAGCCGCCACCTCTTCGTCGCCGGCCGCGATCGGGTTTTCGAACCGGCGGCGAAATGCCGTTTCGCTGCCGAGCAAACCCGGCTCGACGAAGGCGAAAATCGACCACAGGTCGCGCAGCGAATTCTCGACCGGCGTACCGGTCAGCGCGAGGCGGTGTTCGGCCCGCAGCGTCCGCACGACGCGGGCGATCTGCGACGCTGGGTTTTTCGCTTGCTGCGCTTCGTCCAGCACGATCGTGCGAAAGCGGTGCTCGGCCAAACGCTCTGCGTCGAGCCTCGCGAGCGCGTACGACGTGACGACCACGTCCACGTTCGGGACTTGGTCGAAGCGCGACGAGCGATCCGAGCCCGAATGCAGGCGCAGCGTCTTGAGTTCCGGCGCGAAGCGCGCGATCTCGTTCTCCCACGTATGCGTGACCGACGTCGGCGCGATCACGAGCGAGGGCGACGGACCGTCTCGATGCTTGCGCCACAGCAGGTACGCGATTAACTCGAGCGTCTTGCCAAGACCCATGTCGTCTGCTAAAACGCCGCCGAAGCCGAACTGGCCGAGGTAGTCCAGAAAATCGAGGCCGCGCTCCTTGTA
>JACRTZ010000167.1:862-3190 GCA_014304965.1 Vulcanimicrobiota bacterium
CCTGGTAGACGCGCAACGCGCCTTCGTGCAAGGCCGGCGGCTCGACGCGTTCGATGCCTTCGAAGGCGCGCAATTTTTCGCGCAGCTCTTCTACTTCCGGCGGCAGCGCGACCTTCGTGAAGTTTTCGTGCAACTCGTCGCGCAGCGCGAGCAGCGCGGCGAGGCCGGTCGTCTTGCGTTCCGCGAGTTCGGCGAGCAAGAGATTTCGTTCGCGCAGCGAGCGCACGTCCACGAGCTTACCGCGCACGTCAGCGAAGCGATCGTTTGAGGCCAGCAGGGCCGCGAGTTCTTTTTCGGTCAGCGCCTCGCGCGAGCCGCCGACGAACACGTCCACGCGCAATTCGAACCAGTCCGCCCGTTCGCCGTCGCGTCGCGCCGAGACGCCCACGTCCACGTTCGATTTTCCGCCGAGGAGATCGAGAAGGCTCGTGTCGAGCTTGCGCTCGATGTCCGTCCACGACGGCAGCACGTCGTAGAGAAAGCTCGCGGCCCGGTCGGCGCCGTGCAGGGCGAACGCGTCGCTCGAGCGCGGAACGAAGCCCGCGCCCACAAAGCGCGCGTGCAAACGCGCCGCTTCCGCAGCGGTGAACCGCACGAACCCGCCGTTACGCGCGGCAACCGCGCCGTGCGCGTGATACGCCGCCCGAATGCCGCTTTCCGTATCGACGAAGGCGACTCGCGCGACGAGCGCACCGTCGGCCCAGGCGAAGGATGCTTCCGTGCCGGGCGACGATGCGTCCACGATGCCGAGTTCGGCGCGCTCGTCAGCCGGCAGATATGGTGCGACACGCACGATCGTTCGCGCCGAAAATGAACTCGCCGGTTCGGGATGCGCTCCGTTGACCGCGCGCGCGGCGTCGATCGCGTCCAGCGCGGCGAAACTGCCGTCGGCGAGGTAGGCTGCGTCGCGCGTTGCGATCCACAGCGGAGGTCCGTCGAGAAGCAAGGCGTCGGATGCAGCCACGCGCCGTCCGTCCACGGTTTCAAAGAAGGGCACGAACGTCGGACCGCGGCGGGTCGCCCGCAGCTCGAGGCCCCGCGGGTCGATGCTGAATTCCGGCAAGTCGAGCGGATGGTGTCCCGCGTTCGGGTCGGCATCGAAACGCAAGCGCGGATGGCGCAGGAGCCGGAAGAGCGCGCGGGCGAGCGCGCGCGGGTTCGGGCGGCCGTTGAACGCGTCGCGCACGGTGTCGTCGCGCATCAATTCGCGGTCGGCTTCGTCCCAGTCGTCGAGCGGCGTAGACTCCATCATCGTGATGACCGAGGCGGCGTCTCGGGCCGCCGCTTTTAAACGCGGCGAATCGAGAACGAGGTGCGCCGACAGCGTGACGCCGTCGGACGAGCTGAAAACGGGCCAGACGCAACGCGCACGACGGCGCTGCGATTCGACGCGCGCGGCGGGCAGCCACGCGAGCTGATCTTCTTCAGCGGCCGGTGCGGCATCGCTTTCGGTCTGCAAGCGCACGGTTTCGAGCGTCGCGATCACGTGCGCGCAAATCCCCGAGCCACCGCAGGTGCACACGGCACGAAGCGCCAGCGGGCCAGTACCGCCCGCCCACTCCACCGCGGTGCGCTGCGCGCCGCGATCTTCGACGGTCGCTTCGATGCGCGTCTCCTCGACGACGCGCAAGACGGCGCGCCCGTCTTCGACCAAAGCGAGCGCGCCGCGAACGAGATCCCGTGCAAACCAAGAGCCTATGGCGGTCGGCAATCGCGACCGCCATGTCGCGAAAGGTGTCAGCCGGTTACCCGACCGTCAATTCGGGCGTCGCCGCTGCGGGCGGCGTGACGGACGGGATCTTTGAGAAGCGCAGCTTTTCGGGGTTGTCGAGACTGACTTCGGCCAGGATGTGATCGCCGCCCGAGAAGTTGCCCTTAAGCATTTCTTCGGCGAGTTCGTCCTCAACCTCACGTTGAATCGCGCGGCGCAGCGGACGCGCGCCGAATTGGGGATCCCAACCCTTGCGCGCGAGCAGCCCTTTGGCTTCCTCGGTAACCTCGAGGTGCATGTCTTGCGCTTTGACCTCGCGGATGACTTTCGCGAGTTCGAGTCCCACGATCTCTTCGATCTGGGCGCGATCGAGTTGGTGAAAGACCACGACTTCGTCCACGCGATTGAGAAACTCGGGGCGGAAGGTGTGCTTGACCTCTTCCAGCACCTTGTTCTTCATCTTTTCGTATGCGGCCGGGTCGCCGTCGTTGACCGTTTTTTGCGGGCGGAAGCCGATCTCGATCGTCGTCTGCATTCCGGTCGCGCCGACGTTCGACGTCATGATGATCACCGAGTTCTTGAAGTCGACGACGCGACCCTGACCGTCGGTGAGGCGA
>JACRTZ010000237.1 GCA_014304965.1 Vulcanimicrobiota bacterium
ATTGGTGGGAGTCGGTGCTGACGATCTTCGTCGGCAGCGTGACGGTCATGGGTGCGATCTTGCTCGTGTCGCATGCCGGCACGAAGTACGGCATTCCTTATCCGGTGTTCGCCCGGTTGTGGTTCGGCACGACGGGAGCGCACGTTCCGGCGCTCGCGCGGGCGCTGATCGGCGCCGGCTGGTTCGGCATCAATTCATGGTTCGGGGGTCAGGCGCTCGACGCGATCCTGACGCGCGTGCTGCCGTTCTGGTCGTCAATGGCGGTGAGCGTGCCGCTGCCCTCGCCCGGCACGTTCGCGGTTCCGTTGCATCTCACGGTATCGTTCCTGATTTTCTGGGCGATCAACGTGGCCATCGCGACGCGCGGGCCGCAAGCCATCGGCCGGCTCGCGCAGATTTCCGCACCGACCTTGGCCGTCGCGGCCGTAGGCTTGTTGATCTGGGCGTATTCGAGCGTGGGCGGATTCGGCCCAATGCTCTCGCAGCCCGCGACGATTCACGGGCCGTCCTTCTGGACCGCGTTCTTCCCATCGGTTATCGGCGTGATCTCGTTCTGGGCGACAATGGCGCTCAACATTCCGGACTATACGCGCTACGCAAAGTCGCAGCGCGGACAGATGCTGGGCCAAGTGTGGTCCATGCCGCTGACGATGGCGCTGTTCTCGTTCGTCGGGATCGCGGTAACGTCGGCGACCGTGCTGCTGTTTGGCAAAGCGCTCTGGAACCCGGTCGAACTGATCGTCAAATTCCCGCTCCCGGTCGTGCTCTTGGCCGGCGTGGTCGTGATCTTGTCGTCGGTGACGATCAACGTGGGCGCGAACGTGATGGCGCCCGCGCGCGCGTTTGAGAATATCTGGCCGAGCAAGATCACGTTTGCGATCGGGGCGGTCATCACGGGCATCTTGAGCCTCGCGACGATGCCGTGGTACATGCTCTCGACGTTCTCGACGTACATCTTCACGTGGCTCGGGACGTATGGCGCAATGCTGGGCCCCTTCGACGGCATCGCGATCGCCGATTACTGGCTCGTTCGCAGCCGGCGGCTCGATCTCGCGCAGCTGTATTCGCCGGCCGGCATCTACTCGTACGCGAACGGATTTAACGTGCGCGCGGTCGTTGCGCTCGCGATCGGCTGGGGGATCGCGCTCCTGGGGCTCCGGATCGCGCCGTTGCAGTTTCTTTGGGCCGGCGGCTGGTTGTTCGGCCTCGGCGGAGGACTGCTGGCGTACTGGGCCCTCATGCGCGGTGAAAAGTCCGTCATCAGCGAAGGACGCTATGAAGCGATCACTCGCGACGAATCGCCGGTGAGCGGCGGAACGACGATTGCGAGCCCAATAGGAGCCGTACAATGAAATTGCTCGGAAAAACCTCGAACGCGGCCCGCGCGAAGAAGCATCTGCCGCTTTCGCAGACGACGTATTATGAGGATCCGCTCACCCTGGTCGGCGGCTCAGGCACGCGCGTCCGCGACAACGAGGGGAACGAGTATCTCGATGCCTTTGCAGGCATCGCGACGACCACCCTCGGCTACGGCAATACCGAGGTCGCCGAAGCGGTCGCGGATCAGGCGAAAAAACTCGTCCACACCTCGACGCTTTACCTCACCGACGAACTGCTCGACTACGTCGAAAAGATCGCCGACGTGGCGCCCGAGGGCATGACCAAAGCCTTCGTCACCAATTCCGGCTCCGAGGCGAACGAAACCGCCGCGCTGATCTCGCGTTCGTTCAAGAAGTCGGCGGATTTTCTCGCGCTCGAACACGCCTACCACGGGCGGACGCTGTACACGGTCGCGCTCGCCGGCCAAAGCCAGTGGCGCAATTTCGGACCCGACATGCCGCACGTGGCGTTCGTGCCGAATCCGTACTGCTATCGGTGTCCGCTCGGCCAAACGTATCCCTCGTGCGGCATTGCTTGCGCGAAGGCGGCCAAGCGGGTGATCGAAACGGCGACGAACGGCGCACCCGCCGCGATGATCGCGGAAACGTTCGCCGGCGTCGGCGGCATCATCGCGCCGCCGCTCGAGTATTTCAAGGTTCTCAAGGAAACGCTCGAGCCGTTCGGTACGCTCTTGATCGCCGACGAAGTGCAGACCGGCTGGGGCCGTCTCGGCGACGGGATGTTCGGCATCAATTCGACGTACGACGTGATTCCCGACATCATCACGTCGGCGAAAGGTGCGGCGAGCGGCATGCCGCTCGGCATCTGCATCACGCGCCCGGAGTTGGCGGATGCATTCAAAGGTCCGCACATCAACACGTTCGGCGGAAATCCGCTTTCAACGCGCGCCGGCCGCGTGACGATCGAGGTGATTGAGAAGAAGGACTTAATCGCCAACGCCAAGCGTCAGGGCGCGCGTTTGCTTGCAGGCTTGCGCGATCTTCAGCAACGATTCCCGCTCATCGGCGACGTGCGCGGACGCGGTTTGATGATTGGCGTCGAACTGGTCAAGGACCCTGTCTCGAAAGAGTACGCGACCGCCGAAGCGGCCCGCTTCTTGGAGGAGATGCGCAAGCGCAAGATCCTCGTCGGCCGCGGCGGCCGTTGGGGCAACGTAATCCGCATTCAACCCGCGCTCATCTTCGACGACTCGGACACGGCTGAATTCTTGAAAGCCTTCGAAGCCTCGCTCGCCGCCCTGTAAGCGGGATGTTTGCAGCAGTTGCGCGTGCGCTGCTGCTGGCCTCGTCGCGGAACGCGTCACTCAACCGGTTTGCGCTGACGCACGGAGGGCGGCTCGGCGCGAGGCGTTTCGTTGCCGGCGAGAGCCTCGACGCGTTCGTGCCCGTCGTTCGGGAGCTGAACGCCGCGGGCTTTACCGTCGCGTCAGGGATCCTCGGCGAGGGGGTCTCAACGGAAGCCGAAACGGAGGCTGTTTGTGCCGAGTACCGCACGCTGCTCGATCGCATCGCCGACGAACGCTTGGGCGCGAACGTCGCCCTCAAACTGACGCACCTCGGGCTCGCAATTGACGAAGGCCTCGCGCTGCGCAACGTCCGCGGCCTGGTAGAATATGCGGCCGAGCGCGGCATCTTCGTGCGCATGGATATGGAAGAGTCCGCATGCGTCGAGCCGACCTTGCATATCTACCGCACGATGCGTTCCATCGGCGTCGACAATACCGGCGTCGTTCTTCAGGCGTATCTGTACCGCGCGATGGGCGACTTGGAAGCGCTCTTAGCGGTGCGGCCGAACGTGCGACTCGTTAAGGGAGCCTATCTGGAGTCGGCGGCAGTCGCCTTTCCTCGCAAGCGCGACGTGGATCGGAACTACAAGGCGCTAATCGAACGCGCGCTTGCGGCTGACGGCTTTACGGCGATCGCGACTCACGACGAGGACGCGATCCGCCATACGATCGAGTTTGCACGCTCGCACGGCATTGCGGCGCGCGGGCGGTTCGAATTCCAAATGTTGTATGGAGTCCGCCCGGCGCTGCAACGCCGCTTAATCGCTGAGGAATATCCCGTTCGGGTCGCCGCCCCGTTCGGTGGCTCGTGGTTTCCGTACTTCATGCGCCGCCTCGCCGAGCGCCCCGCCAACGTGGCATTCATACTGGGAAGCATGCTGCGCCGCTAGCCCCAGCATAGTCGCCTGAGGAGCGGTGAGCACATTCAGCCCGGAGAGGCTTTCTTCGGCCGCGGCGAAGCCGTCACCCATGAACGATACGTCGAACGCAGCGCTCCTCTTGATGGACTACGAACTCGGCATCTGCTCCGGCCCCAGCGCGGGCGAGGTCGAACGGCGAGGCGTACTGGCCCGCGCGGCGACGTGTCTGGATGCTGCGCGCAAAGCCGCCATGCCGGTGATCCACGTTCGGGTCGGATTCGTGGACGACTACACGAACAAAACGAGCGCATCGCCGCGCTTTGCGGGCATCCAAGAACGCAAGGGTTTGCTGCTCGGGACGCGCGACACCGAGTTTTGCGACGAGGTGAAGCCGGCATCCGGCGAGCCGGTCGTGACCAAAAGCTGCGTCGACCCGTTTATCGGCACCAACCTGATGGAACTGCTGATCGGCCGCGGCATTCGCCGCGTGTACCTGGGCGGCGTTTCGACCAACATGGTCGTCGAATCAACGGCGCGCCACGCGGCGGATTCAGGCATCCACGTCACGGTGATCGAGGACATCTGTGCGAGCGGGGAAGCGGCGATGCACGAGTTTGCCGTAACGAAAACGCTCCCCATGTTCGGCGAACTCTGCTCGTCGGCAGAATTCATCGAACGCGCGGAGCATTCTGAACCGGGAAAGACCGCCTAGCGAATTAGAACGGCTTGTCGCCTGCCGTCTGTGCGCGGTGCAGCAGGCGGCGGCTTTCGGGGTCGAACGAATCGCGGCGATGCATGGCGCAGCGGTTGTCCCAGACGATGAGATCGCCGACTTGCCATTCCTGCGCCCAGGTATATTCCGGCTGCACCGCGTGTTCGAAGAGCCGATCGAGCAGCGATTCGCTGTCCTCAAGTGAGAGACCGACGACGTACGCGTCCTTGCGGCGGCCGAGGAAGAGCGCCTTGCGCCCGGTCTTTGGATGCGTGCGCACGATCGGGTGCACTTCGCCCGGCGCTTCGCGCGGGTCGGTTACCTCCTTGTGGCCGGCGCGCAGAAATCCAGCGCTGTTGCGGCTGGAGTCGTGTTTGATCGATTTGCCGGCGATCGCTGTGCGCAGGTCGCCGGGCAGCGCATCGTAGGCGGCATACATGTTGGAAAACCACGTGTGACCTTGGCCCACCGGAATCTCGATGCCGTACAGGATGCTCGCGCTCGGAGGTTCGGGCTTGTACGACATGTCGGTATGCCAAATCGCTTCACCGTAGCCGAGCCCGCCGATCGCTTCGCCGCCGACCTTCACGTTCGAGATGACGTTGAGTTCGGGGAAGCCGTCGAGCCACGGTCTTCCGGTGGTGGTCATCGGCGCAAGATCGAGTTTGCCGAAGATCTTCGCGAACTCGACGAGCTGCGCATCGGTGAGCTTTTGGCCGCGGATCCGGATCACGATGTGATCGTGCCACGCGTTCAAGATCGCTTCGGCGGTCGCCGAATCGATCGGTTGCGACAGGTCGACGCCTTCGATATCGGCACCGAGCTTCGTTCCGGTCGGTTTGATGGTGAGGTTGCTCGTGGCAGGCATGGTGATTCTCCTTGGCTGGTTTAGATGCTGGAGACGGCGAGTTCGGAATCGGCCGTCGTGAAAAGCGAGTCGACCTGCGCGCGAAGCGCGGCACCGTCGCTTCCGGCGCAGGCTTCGAGTTTGCGCGCGTACGCGCGCTCGTCCATGGGATTGAGCGGATCGCCGAGTGCGTACTCGACGGTTTTCGTGCGGCCGCCGGCAACGACGGTGGCGGCCCATTTCTCCGGGTACATCGCATCGAGGGCCGAATCGACTTCCCACGTGACGTTCCGCTCCGCTTCGCGCAGACTTGCGACCGTTGCCGGTGAGAATGTCTCGAAGTCGACGCGTCCGTCGCGCGCGGCAGCCGCGATGATGAGCGGGAGGCTGAACGCGGCTTGACCCGCCGCGCCGTCGGAATAGAAGCCGTTCTGCTCGACGCAGATGCCGAACGTCTTGACGTGGATCGGGCCGTCGATCGGGCGCAGCGCGAAGACGGCGTCGATTCCGGCTTGCACGGTGCGGCAGCACGGATACGGTTTGGTCGCGACCTCGGGCATGAGGAAACGGTCGAGGTCGCGCAGCGCGTCGTTCGCATCCCCGCCGAAGAGCGCGAAGAACCCGCCGTCGCGCGCTTCGAGCGCGTGTGTCGCGGCGCGCAGGCCGTTCTGCGCCGCCAGTGCCGACAGCACGCCCGCCCGAGCGGCGTTCGCGACTTGGAACGCCTTCGTGTCGGAATCGCCCGCGAGGAAGGCCCAGTTGCCCGACGCAAGCCCGACCGCGTGGCCCATCGCTTGCGCGATTCCATCCGCGTCGAGGTCGAGAACGCGTGCGGCCGCAACGGCCGCGCCGATCGCGCCCGTCGTCGCCGTTGCGTGCCAGCCCGCGCGCCGATGCTCGGCGGCGCCGAGTGCGATGCCGAGACGAAGCATGATTTCATAGCCCGCGACGATCGCGGCCAGTTGCCGGTGCGCCGGCGCGCCGGCGAGCGCCGCTGTTTGCAAGACGGCGGGAACGACCACCGCGCCCGGATGCGTCTTGCTCCGCTTGTGCGCGTCGTCGTATTCCAGCACGTGAACGGCAAAGGCGTCGAGAAGCGCTCGGGAACCCGCGCCGCGTTCGCCCGCCAACGCGAGCGTGCGCTCGAGCGCGGCAAATTCGGCGGTCTTCCGTCCGGCAGCGGCGCACGCGAGTGCATCAAGGAGCGAAGCTCGCGTTTTTTCGCGCACGGCTTCGGGCACGCGTTCCCAGCTCAGCGAGGCGCCGTACTCCGCTACCCGCGGCGTCACGCTCATCTCAGAAACCCCACGGCCCGCTCGGCAACCCGATCGTGAGCACCTTTTCGAAGATGAGGTAGAGGCCGCCCGTCATTCCGATGCTGAACAGGAGTGTGCTCCACCACGAACCGGCGCGCAGCACGTTGAGGATCGCCATCAAGATCAGCAACGTGCTCGCGACGTAACCGAGGCGTGGCAGCAGCAGTGCGTACGCGATGACGAGCGCCGCGACCGCAAGCGTGGTAACGTTAAAACCACCGTGATCTTCCGTAGACGGTTTCGAGAAGAGGATCGCAAGCACGGCAAACAGGATGAGCGCGCCGGCGAAGATCCGGGGAACGAACAGCGGGCCGATGTCGCTCGGCGACGTCGTGGCACCGTCGATCCTCGTACTCGCGGCAAAGACCGCGACGCCGAAGACGATCAGCGCGAGCATCACGCCGCGATCGTACGTGATCGCAAACCGCTTCATTCGAGCTCTCCCGCGACGACCGCGGCCAACATGCGCTTTTTACGATATCCGGAAACGACCGGCCATAGCGCGGACGCAAGGCCGAGTGCGTACAGAAAGAGCGCGATCGGGCTTTGCAAGAGATAGAGCCAGTTGCCGTTGCTGATGATCATCGCCTGGCGAAGGTTGGTTTCGAGCAGCGGCCCGAGCACGAGACCGAGCACGATCGGCGCGACCGAAACGCCCGCGCGCCGCAGCAAGAAGCCGATGATCCCGAATGCGAGCGCCGTCCACACGGCGAGCATGTTCGAGCCGTTCGCGTACGCGCCGACAAAACAGAGCGCGACGATCGCGGCCATCAAGAACTTGCGTGGAATCAACGTCACGCGCGCAAAGAGCGGCACGCCGACGAAGCCGAGCGCAAAGACCATGAAATTCGCGACGAAGAGTGCCGCGAACAGCGCCCAGACGATATCAACGTGATTCTTGAAAATCATCGGGCCGGGCTCGATGCCGTGCAGCGTGAATGCGCCGATGAGCACGGCGGAACTGGCGGAGCCTGGAATCCCGAGGCCGAGCAACGGAATCATTGCGGCACCGACCGTGGCTTTATCGGCTGCTTCCGGCGTAATGATGCCCTCGATCGCGCCTTTTCCGAAGAGGCCGGGATTTTTCGACATCTGCCGCGCGACGCTGTAGGCGATGAGCGATGCGATCGTCGCGCCGCCGCCCGGATGCACCGCGACGAAGATACCGACCGCCGCGCCGACCAGCATAAAACGAATCCACGTTCGGAACTCGCTCCAACTGCCGGCCCACTCGTGCTTGGTCGTGACGTTGCGCAGCTCGACATGCTTGTCGCCTTTGCCGGCGAGCAAAAAGACTTCCGAGAGCGCGAACAGCCCGATCAAGGCCGGGATGAACGGAATGCCGCCGAGCAACGCCGTCGAGCCGAGCGTGAACCGGTTGGTTCCGGTGACGGGATCTTGTCCGACCATCATCACGAGCAAGCCGAGGGATGCTGCCGCCAAGCCTCGCCAGATGCCGCCTTGCACGAGCCCGCCGACGACGGTGATGCCGAAAATCGCGAGCGCGAACATCTCGGCCGGGCCGAAGCGCAGCGCTTCTTTCGCCAGCGGAACGACCGCGAGGACGAGCACGATCGTGCCGACCAAACCGCCGACGAGTCCCGCCAAGATCAGGGCCGTCAATGCCTTTCCGGCTTTGCCTTGCTGCGTGAGCGGATAGCCGTCGAACGTAATGACTGCGGACTCGGGCGCACCCGGGGTATTCAGCAATGTCGCGGAGATCGAGCCGCCGTATTGCGCACCGGTGTACACGCTTGCAAGCAGCGCGAGGCTGCCGACTGCGTCCATCGTAAACGTGAACGGAATCAAGATCGCAAGCGTGCCGGCCGTGCTCATTCCGGGCGTCGCGCCCGCGGCGATCCCGACGGCACTGCCGATCAAGACAATCCACAGGTAGTGGAGCGTGAAGATTTGATGGAAGCCTGAAGCGAGACCGTCAAGCACGAGCAGACCGCTTTGGGGGTTGCTCGTTCTCCGCCTCGCGGAAGCGCCGAATGAGCAACAACGACTCGTCGATGTGGTCGCGCATCGCGCGTTCTGCGTCGCTCGGATCGCGCCGCAGCAAGGCGTCGAGGATTTCGGTATGGGCGCGAACGGAATGATCGGGCCGTTCCGGCAACAGGCGGAAGGTGTCGCGCGGCGCGCGCGTCCAGACCGTGGCAATCAGCTGCCGGATGAGCGGGGCGCCGGCCGCGTCGTAGATGAAGAAGTGGAAGCGATCGTTCAATTCGCGCAGCCGCTCGTTTTCGCCGGCCGTCACCGCCACCGCGAAATCGGCGTGCATCGCCGTGAGCTGCTTGAGGCCCTCGGCGCTGAAGCGCGCCGCCGCCAACCCCGTCGCTTTCGACTCGAGCAAACTGCGAACGGTATAGACCTCCGAAAGGTTGACGAGCGGTATTTCCGCGACCCGCGCGCCGCGATACGGCTCGATCTCGATCAGGCCTTCGCTCGCGAGCTCGAGCAACGCTTCGCGTACCGGCGTCAGCGAAAGCCCGAATTGATCCGCAAGCGTTTGCGCGCGCAACCACTGTCCGGTCACGAAACGGCCTTGCGCCAAAGCTTCGCGGAGCTTCTTTGCCGCAAAGGCGGACTTGGTCTCGGTATTTTTGGGCGCGCGATCGCGCGAGGTCACGCGAAGATCGGGCTCGAGGTCGCCGCCGCTCGTCATCGCAAGACCGGCTGCAGCCACGCGGCCAGCACCTCGTCTCCGTCGTTGCCGAGCAACGGCGGCGGGACGAGCGGGGGATCGGGCAGCGTCGTCTTCCAGGGCGGTCCGACGACTTTGATCGGACCGGACTTCGGGTGGTCGAGTTCGAGAATCAATCCGCGGTCGGCAATCTGCTCCTGTTCGAGCGCTTCTTTGTAGTTGTACACCGGCGCGCACGGGACGCGCTCGGCGGTAAAGCGCTCGACCCACTGGGCAGCGGTGCCGGCGGTCGCAAGCGTCCGCGCGGCCAGCGCGTGCAGTTCTTCGCGGTTGGCGACGCGGTCGCGCAAGGTGACGAAACGCGGATCTTCGATCCACTCGGTGTGCCCGATTGCGCTGCAGAAGCGCGGCCACTGACTTTGATCGTGCGACATGATGCTGACGAACTTTCCGTCCGATGCGGCAAACATGCCGGCCGGCACGCGCATGGGATTTTCGTTGCCGACGCGACTCGGAAGTTTGCCGGCCATCAAGGTTTCGCCCATGCGGGGGCCGAGCACCGCAATCATCGCCTCGAGCATGCTCACGTCGATCGCCGTGCCTTTGCCGGTGCGCCGCGCTTCCATCAGCGCACACACGATCGCGTACGCTCCGAACATGCCGGAAAGAACGTCGGCGATCGGCGCGCCGACCGACATCGGTCCGGACGACGGTTCGCCCGTAACGCTCATGATGCCGGAATACGCTTGAATGATCGGGTCCATCGCGAGCCGGTCGCGCAGCGGCCCCGTCTTTCCGAAGCCGGACAGCGAACAGTAGACGAGCCGCGGATTGCGCGCGAGCAGCGTCTCCGCCGAAAAGCCGAGTTTCTCGACGGTCTTGGGCGCGAAATTGAAGACGGCAACTTCGGCCGAGTCCACGAGCCGCAGGGCCGTTTCGAGCCCTTCGAGCGTCGCAAGATCGAGCGCGATGCTGCGCTTGCGGCGGTTGACGGTGTAGAAATAATCTTCATCGTGCGGCGCGCGCCCCTCGTAGCGGCCGACGTGGCGAAGGTCGTCGCCCAGTCCGGGACGCTCCACTTTCACGACGTCCGCGCCCATGTCCGCGAGCATCATCGTGCAGTACGGTCCGGCGATAACGTGCGTGAAATCGAGGACGCGCACGCCGTCGAGCGGCGGACGTTGCGAAACGTCGGTCAACGCCCCGTCCAGACGGGCGCCCGCTTTTCTTTGAACGCGAGGATGCCTTCCTTGGAGTCGGCGCTCTGCAGCACGCGGTCGGCGACGCCGCGCGCCATGGTGAGGCGCTCTTCGAGCGGAAGCATTTGCGCGCGCACGGCCGATTCTTTGATCGCCTGCACCGCGAGCGGCGCCGCTTCCATGATTTCGGTCGCCCAGCGGCGCGCCGTGGGCATCAATTCGTCGTGCGGCACGACTTCGTGCACGACGTGATGTTCGAGCGCTTCCTGCGGCGTCATCGGCACGCCGCGCAGCAGATACTTCATCGCGACGGGCAACGGCACTTCACATGCGAACATCGTCGGACCGCTGACCGAACTGATTCCGCGGCGCACCTGCGGCCAGCCGAGCGTCGCGCGCTCCGACATGATGCGGATGTCCGAACTGAGGGTGAAGCCGCCGCCCTGCGCGAGACACGGTCCGTTGATGGCCACGATGAACGGCTTGTAGATGTGCCGCTGAAACACGTACAGCTCGTCGTTGGACATCACCGTTCCGTCGTCTTCAGGGAGCTTTTCGAGCAGATCCTTGCCCGAGCAAAACGCGCGGCCGGCGCCCGTCAGAATGGCGATCCAGATCTCGGGGTCGTATTTGACGCGCACGAACGCTTCTTGCAGCTCTTTGCGCATCGCGCGATTGAGCGCGTTCATCTTTTCCGGCCGGTTGAGGGTGATGGTGGCGACGTGGCCGTCGAGTTCGAAAAGGACGGCTTCGGGCGCGGAAACGTCGGCGATCATGCGGCAGGGATTGAACTATATAAAATAAAATCCTCGCCGAATCACCAGTATTTTATAAAATATTCGCCAAGGGCGGGCCGCACGCAGGCAAGCGGGGCTCGCCCTTTCATCGGTAAGAGGTGCCCCATGAGAACTGCCATTTCCACGGCGCTGGCCGCCTGTGCCGTCCTCGCCTTTTTGACGGCCACCGGCCCGCGGGCGCTCGCGGCGGACTACCCGTCCAAGCCCATCGTCCTCGTCTCCCAGGCCAGCGCGGGTTCGGCCATGGACCTTTTTTGCCGAATGGTCGCAAAACTGGCGCCCAAGTACGTCCACCAGACCATCGTTGTGGAAAATCGCACCGGCGGCGACGGCGCGGTTGCGATGGAGTATCTCCTGTCTCAGCCTTCCGACGGCTACACGCTGCTCGCGATCACGCGCAGCTTCGCAACGACGCTGGATACCGATCTTAAGGATAAGTTCAAGCCCGACGACTTCTCGTTCGTCGCCTCGATGGTGGGCGATTCGTACGTCCTCTCCGTGTCGACCGACAGTCCGTACAAGACCATCAAAGACTTTCTGGCGGCCGCGAAGACGACGCCGTTGACGGTCGCCGGTTTCGGGACGAATTCCGCCGAGGGCATCTTCGCGCGGCGTCTGGCTCAAGAGAGCGGCGCCAAGTTGAACTGGGTTCCTTACCCCGGCGGCGCGGCGGCGATCGCGCCGGTCCTCGGCAATCACATCGCCGCCGTCCTCAATCATCCCGGCGACGTGAAGTCCTTCGTGGAATCCGGAAAGCTGCGCGTGCTTGCGGCTTCCAACGATGCGGCGATCAAGCAATTCCCGAATGCCGTGACCTTCCGGTCGCTCGGCTATCGCGATTTGACGGCGCAACACTATCGCGGCGTCATTACCAAGGCCGGCATTTCCGGCGACGTGGCGCGCAGACTCGACGACCTCTTCAAGCACGTTTCCAAAGATCCCGAATTCGTTCAGTACATGAAGCAAACCGACGTCGAACCGTATTACAACGATTCGCGCGCATTCACGAACATCGTGCGTAGCGACATGGACATCATTGCCCGCCAAATGTTGCAGAAGTAGTGACTAAGGCGCTGGATGCATCGCAGGCTCCGGCGCCCGCTGCAACGGGCGCCGGAGCGTTACCGCGCTGGCTGCCGGGCCTCGGTCTGGTCCTCGTGGTGGCGCTGGTCGCGCGCTTCATCGGGCGGTACACCGGCATCGTCCCCGACGTCGTGATCGCGCTTGCGATCGGCATCGCGATTCGCAACATCGTCAAACCCGCCGGCATCGAGGCCGGTACGAAGTTCACGCTTTTTTACGTGCTGCGAACGGCGATCATTTTGCTCGGCGCGGGGCTGAGCATTCAAGCCGTCATCGCGACGGGGAGCTCGACGCTCTTGCTCGTCGTCACGCTCGTGATCGTCTCGATGCTGCTCGGCCTTGCGCTCGCGCGACTCTTCCGGCTCAAAGGAACGATCGGTACGCTGATCGGCGCGGGGACCGCGATTTGCGGCGGCTCGGCCATCTTAACGGTCGGCCCGATTCTCGGCGCAGCCGAAGAAGAGATCGCGTACGCCATCACCACGATCTTCGCGTTCAACATCGTCGCGCTCTTGGCGTATCCGGCAATCGGACACGCGCTCGGCATGACCCAAACCGCCTTCGGCAGTTGGGCGGGGACTGCCGTCAACGACACCTCGGTCGTGGTCGCCACGGGCCTCGTGTACGGAACGACCGCGGGCGCGGTTGCAACCATCGTGAAGTTGACGCGCACCGTCTTGCTCGTACCGCTGGCCGTCGCGGTCGGTCTGGTCAACGCGGCGAGGTCGGGCAAGGGCGACGCGTCCTCGAGCGTCGTGCAGCGTGCGGTCAAGGCGACGCCGTGGTTCATCCTGGGCTTCGTCGCGATGGCCGTCCTCAACAGTCTGGGCGCATTTTCGCCGCAAGTCGGCGCTGCACTAAAAGTGATCGCGAGCTTTCTGATCGTCATGGTGCTGGCCGGGGTCGGCCTCAACGTCGACGTTCGCAAGATGGTGCGCCTCGGGCCGCGTCCGATGCTCGTCGGCTTCTTGCTCGCGACCATCATGGCGTTCTGTAGCTACGGCTTGGTCGGCGCGCTCGGCATCCACTAGCGCGTTCCAGACCGAGGCAAGGGGGCGGACCGTTCGCCTCGTGAGAAGAGAAAACAGCAGCACCCGCTCTTCTCGGGAGGTCGTTCATGCGGCGCTGGTTTTTCACGTTTTCCCTTGTTTTCACAGTTTGCCTCGCGGCGCTCTCGGCGCGCGCCGATGCTGCCGGTCCGAAATGTCCGGTCAAGGCGCCGGCCGATCTCGTAACGGCCGGAACGCTGACGATCGGCACGGCGTTCACGACGCCGCCGCAGAACTTTATGGTAGAGAATCAGGCGACCGGCAGCGACGTCGAAATCGGGGCCGCGATCGCCCAACAGATGTGCTTGAAACCCGAGTACGTAAATCAGGCGTTCGCGGGCTTGTTTCCGAGCTTGAACGCGAAGAAATTCGACGTCGTCATTGCGGCCGCCGGCATCACGGCCGCGCGGCAAGAGGCCTTCGATTTCGTTCCGTACTTTTTGGGCGGCCTGCGTCTCATTACGAAGACCGCGAGCGGCCTCAAGATCAACGACGAGATGCAGGCATGCGGCCATTCGATCGGCGCGCTCGCCGGTTCGGTTGAGGATCGCGACCTCGCAAAGTACAAGGGCAACTGCCCGGCCGGCAAAGCGATGGACGTGAAGACGTATCCGAGCAACGGTGAAGTCATCGAGCAGTTGCGCAAGGGAACGATCGAAATCGCGTTCATCGACTGGCCGCTAGCCGCGTACACGGTGGAGAAGAGCAACAAAGAGTTCATGATTGCGAGCCCCGTGCTCACGGGCGAACCGCCGGGCGAGCCGCGCCATAAAGAAGGCATCGCCGTTCGCAAGGGCAACGCCGAGCTGCAAAAAGCGATCGCCGAAGCGCTTGCGAATATCGAGAAGAACAAGACGTACGACAAGATTCTCAAAAAGTGGAATCTTGAAGAAGGCGACATTCGCAAGGTCAGCTAGGCCACGGACCGCTGAAGTTCGACTTTGAGATCTTCCGGCATCTCCTGTTTTCGCGGGAGTTCTTTAACCCTGCGCTGACGACGTTCTGGATCACGCTCGCCGCGATGGCGATCGGGGTGACGCTGGGCCTGCTGGGCGCGCTCGGCGCGATTTCGAAGTTTCGGCCGGTCCGTTTTCTCGTCGGCGCGTATCTTTGGATTTTTCGCGGCACGCCCGTGATCGTGCAGATCATCTTCTGGTACGACGCAACCGCCGAACTGACCAATAACCGGATCAATCTTTCCTCCCTCGTTGCGGGGGTACTCGCGCTTGGCGTCAACGAGGGCGCGTACATGACCGAGATCATTCGCGCCGGCTTGATTTCGGTGGACCGGGGACAACTGGAAGCCGCGCGTTCGCTCGGGATGCCGTACGGGCTTGCGATGCGGCGGATCGTGATTCCGCAAGCGATTCGCGTCATTCTGCCGCCGACCGGCAATCAGTTCATCGGCATGCTTAAGACGACATCGCTGCTATTCACGATCGCCGTTCCGGAAATCTACGCGACCGGCGTCAACCTGTACAGCGCAAATTTCCGGTATTTCGAGGTCTTGAGCGTCGTCAGCATCTGGTATCTGATGCTGACGAGCATCCTAACGTTCGCGCAGCGTCGCCTCGAACGTCACTTCGGGTACGACCGGGTGACGGTCGGACGGTCGGGCGACGGGGTGTTAGCGCGAATGTTCGGCATCGGCGCCGGCCGCGGAGCACGCTAGCCGCCATGGCGCTCGTCGAGATTCGCGACGTCCACAAACGCTTTGGCGAACACGAGGTGCTGCGCGGCATTACGCTCGACATCGAGGCGGGAGAGGTTGTCTGCCTGTTGGGCCCGAGCGGGAGCGGCAAGACGACGCTGCTACGCTGCATCAACCATCTCGAGAAGATCGAGGGCGGCACGATTCGCGTTGACGGCGAATTGGTCGGTTACCGGCTCACGTCCAAGGGTGCGCTGCGCGAAGAGACGGACCGCGTTATTGCCGCGCGCCGGGCCCACATCGGGATGGTTTTTCAGCGGTTCAATCTGTTCGCGCACCTCGATGCGCTCGCCAACGTCTGCGAAGCGCCCGTACACGTGCTCGGCCGCAGCCGCGCTGCGGCGCGCGAGCGCGGCGTCCAGTTACTCGAAAACGTCGGGCTGGGCGCCAAGCTGCACGCGTACCCGCACGAACTGTCCGGCGGTCAGCAGCAGCGCGTCGCGATCGCTCGCGCGCTCGCGATGGATCCGAAACTGATGCTGTTCGACGAGCCGACTTCCGCGCTCGATCCCGAACTGGTTGGCGAGGTGTTGGAGACGATGAAGTCGCTCGCAGCCGGCGGCATGACGATGATCGTCGTGACGCACGAAACCGGTTTTGCGCGCGAGGTCGCTCACCGTGTCGTCATGATGGACGAGGGCCGCGTGATCGAAGAAGCTCCCCCGGTTCAATTCTTCGATGCCCCCGCGCAGCCGCGCACCCGCGCGTTTTTGTCAAAGATTCTGTAGGCGGTGCGGTCAGCGGTCGCTGCTCTCGTCATGTGCTTGACGCTCGGCGGCGCGCAGGCGCTCAAGCCGCAAGACACTCGCGTGATTAAGGGCATTTCGCTCCAGGCACACGTGCATTGTGGGACGCTGGACTGCGGTGCGTACGATGTTCAGCCGTTTGTGCGCACGCGTTCGCGTTTCGGCACCGGCTGTTTCGGAAACGTTCCTCCGGGCACGACCCCGAACCCCAGGCCGCCGCCGGAAAGTTATCTTGTGAAAGACGTCGGGAAGCCTGGATTTC